>NZ_LWMT01000241.1 GCF_001639265.1 Methanobrevibacter filiformis | reverse complement strand
TAATATGAAACTAACCAAATATCACCACTACAACTAATAGTAACATAGACAATATTAATAAATATTGCTTATACATGATGTGATAACTATTATTAGTTTGAAATAATTCAATACAATAAAATAAAACACATAGAATTGAAAAATTATAAAATAAAAGCAAAATTAACATGAAAAATAAGTAATAATAAAATAGATAAAAAATGTAATAACTTACACACTCAAAAAATTAATTATTTAAGAAATAGCTAATATTATATATTATATAATACAGAGTATATAATATAGATTATTTTAAAAAAATTATAAAGGTGTAAGCAAATGAAAGCTAAAACTAGTATAAATTTGGATACAAAGCTGATTGACACAGTTAAAAGAATAGCTAACAATAGAAACATTACACAGACAGAAGTAATAACAGAATATATAAAACAAGGAATAGAAAAAGAACCCAAAAAAAATAAAATCAAATTAAAAATACTTGTAGAACAAGACCCTGAGGCATCTATTGATGACATGATAGGAGCTATAAAAGCTCCAGAAGGATTTAATTCGGTCAAAGCAGTAGATGAAATAAGAAAAGGGGAATACTGAAATGATATTTTTAGATGCTAATTTTATAATTGATTTATTTGTTGATACTGAAGATAATCATGAAAAAGCAGTGAAAATATATAAACAAATTAAGGATAAACAATTAATAATATCTAACTCAGTAATTTTAGAAGTAATGACGGTTTTAAATATAAAATTAAAGGTTTCAAAAGAAATATTAGAGAGATCATATAGCAGGTTAAATGGTGGAAAATTCAAAATAGTTGAAGATGTTTCTATATATGATGAAACTATAGAAAGAATGGTTAGTTATTTTCCTCAAAGATTGCCTTTTTGGGATTGTTTATATATAGAGCTAATGGAACATTTAGGAATAGAAAAAATAGCAACATTCGACAAGCATTTCAGAAATAAAGGAATTGAAGTAATAGGGAAATGAATTATCCTTTTTTAATAGCTATCTAATAATTTTAAATGTGTTTTCACATCTTTTGCCGCGAATGCTGCTTGTAGTAGTATGATTTTCTTTCCATAATATTTTTGATAGTATTCTTTTTTATGTATTTGGTTTTTAGCCTTTTCCAGTAGTTGTTGTGGTGTTTTAACTGGTATCCATTCATTGGCTTTGATTTCTTTTAGTTTTGAGTACTTAAATTCAGCTATTATTACTGTGTTTTTTTCTGTGAGTACTGCATCTATTCTGCCTTTGTTTATGTTATCTTCAGCTTTTATATCGAATCCTAAAAGTTGAAGCCATGTTAGAAGTAATGAGTGATAGTAATGTTCGTCTTGGATATGTAATTGATATGGTATATTTGCAAGTAGCTTTTTGAAGTTATTCTCTAGTGGAATGCCATTTAAATTCAATAATTGTTTTTTCATTTCTTTTATTAAGCGAAATAAATCATAATCAGGGTATTTTGTGTAGATGTTTAAAAGATGTTTTAAAGTTGAGTTTTTAACTTCATTATTTGGAATAGCTAATGTATATTCTCTCTCTTCATCTATTAATTGTAATTTTTTCACTGTTAAATATCCTGTTTGAAATAGTAATCCTATTTCACTTATATCTTCAATATCAAAACTGTCAAATGAGCTTTCATCAGTGATGACTGGTTCAAGGATATGTTTGATATCATATAATTTCATGAAGTCAATTAGAAATCTTGGTGTTCCTGTTTTAAACCAATAATTATTGAAATTTAAGCGGTTGAATGCAGTCATAGTTGATTGAGGATTATATACACTATTTCCACCATCCCAACTATATCCATCATACCAATATTTAATCTTCTCTAAAACGTCATCATAAGAAAGTGATAACTCTTCAGCTAATTTAGATATATATTCACTGAAATATTCTTCCAATTCTTCTTGTGTATATCCACATATTGTTGCAAACTTATTATCCAAGGTTATGTCTGTAGGATTATTTAATGCAGAGAATATTGACACATTAGCAAACTTAGAAACACCTGTTATGAAAATAAAACGTATATATTCATCCATTGTTTTTAAGGCTCTGTAGAAATTTTGTAAAATTTCTCGATTACTTTCTGCAAGCTTAAGATTATTTATATTATCAATAATAGGAATATCATACTCATCCACTAAAACTACTACTTTTTGATTGTATGTTTTATTGAGCTTAATAATTAATTCTTTAAATCTGCTTTGCAAGTCTGGAGCAGAAAGTATAATATCAAAATCTTGTGATATACTATCTAATGACCAAATTAAAGAGGATTCTAATTTTTCACTGCTACCACTATCCACACTCAAATCTAAATGTATTACTGGGTATTTTACATTCCAATCCCATTTATCGTATATGTGAAGTCCCTCAAATAATTGTTTATTTCCTTTAAAAAGTTCTTTAAGTGTGTTTAATAGTAATGATTTTCCAAATCGTCTTGGACGGGATAAAAAATAGATTCTTCCACTTGTTATCATTTCATGTAGATATTTTGTTTTATCAACATATATGTAGTTGTTTTCTCGTATTGTCCTGAAATCTTGTGTTCCTAAAGGTAGGATTTGCATATTTTCACCTCCAAATTAAATTACTTTAGATTAAATAGCCATTATAATTTTGTAGTATTAATATTTTTATGTGTTTCATTGTTAATATATTTTTGCTAAATAGCTTAAATAGCTATAAAATGAGAAAAAAATAGAAATATATAATAAAAAAATAAGATATGTTAAATAGCTATTTTAAAATTATTTAACATCATTGTATAAAGAAATGGAAACAGTAGGTTTAATTATAGATTTACACATTGAAAAAAATAAAGATATAAACAAAGAAAAACTCATAAAAGAGCATAAAAGAGTTGATATTAATGATAAAAATAAAATTAATAAGAACAATAAGTGGAAAAGATTTCGTACATGAATTTGAAAAAAGATATGAAACATTAGAAAATCTTAAGAAAATGTTCCAAGAAGACAATGAAAACATGGAACTAGAAATGTATATAGAAGACTGGGAATACTTCTTAGACCACTCAGATGAAATAACAGAACAAGAAAAAATACTATACAGCGAAAAACCACATTTCACCGAAATAGATCTAGAGCTATTAAGTCATATAAAAAATTATAAAGTAAAATCAATCGCAGATCTTGCAAAACACTTCAACAAAGATGTAAACACAATACAAAAAAGTGTAAAAAAAATTAAAAGAAAGAGGACTAATAGAATTTGAAGAAGGAAAAGTAAATAACATGAAAACACCTGTTTTTAATTATGATAAAATAGAAATAACAATATAAAGATTTTATCAATCTAATCAGATAACATTGGAAAACTTCTTTCCTGCACTCCCCTCATAGGAACAACTCATCTTAGTTTTCTGACAAACCGTTCGAGCATATTTTTGTCATGAAAAAGTCTTAATGGCTTAATGATAATCTGTTTTGACTTAAAAATAAAAATTTAAATAATATATTAAACATAAATAAAATTATCTAATTTATTTGAGTAAATCATGAAAATATATCTAGATACTGTTTAATAGATGCTTAAAGATTCATTGACATTATTAAAAGAGATAAATTTGATTATACTGAATGGTAAAGAGATTTATGGAAAAATAAGACCCTCACGGAATATACAATGAAGCTACACAATATCAAATTGAAAAAAAGAAGAATAAATATAAATAATTCATTTTCTAATATTATTTAAATTTCCGTCCTTTAAAGTTTTCTAAACTATTTAATTTCTCTTGTTTTTATCACTATGGTGTAAATTATCTATTAATTCTTCAGTTCTGATTATTTTTGAAACACGATTTTCTTTATATTTTATTTTTTCATGAATAAGAGTATTATCATAGCTATTTAGTATTTTAATGAAATCGTGAATTATATTGCTATTATTTTATTTTTAAATCAAATGTTTAGTATTTAGAGTATTTAGTAGCTATTTTATATCTTAAATTTAGTTTAAACTCTTTGGAATTTTTCATTAATATATTATATGTTCGATATAATAATAACATTTATATATCAGTAGAACTAATATGTAATTAATAAACATAATATTTATTTTATCATTAATATTGTATCATAGAAACAAATATCAAACTATGTTAATATTGTCTTATAGTTGGATATAATTTAAACATACTTATTAAATTAATCTATTTTATAATTTAAACGGATAAATCAATTATGGGTTGCTTATGAGGGAGTAATAAGTATGGAATTAGAAAAAAAGGAAAATAATATATATAAGTCTATGTTTATGAAAAAACATAATATAACTAAAATAGCTATTATATTGTCATTAATAGCTATTTTATTTGTTGGTGTTTCATGTGTTAGTATTTCTTCTGTCAGTGCTGCTGATCTTACACTTACAAGTGCTGATCCAATTAATAGTGCTGTAAGTACTATTAATGGTGGAGGGGATGTTAATAATTCTATTGCACTTGGAACAGGGAATTATAGTAAAACAACTGATCGTAATAATAACATCACAATTTCAAATAAAAATCTGATAATTAAAGGTAATAATGCACCTAGTTCAGTTATTATTAGTGCTCAAAGAGTTGGAGGATTGTTTAATATTTCTGGATCTAGTAATAATATTACATTCCAAAATATAACATTTTCAAATGGTTACCTAAATGGTAAAAATGGTAGTGCTATATATGCTAGTAACAATAACGATATAACATTTATTAACTGTATATTCTTAAATAACAATGTGACTAACACCACAGGAGGTAATGTTGCAGGTGGTGCTATTTATAGTGGTGGAAATTTAAATATTATTAACTCTACATTTACAAACAATAGTGTAAATAGTAACACTCCAAGTACTAATTATGTAAATTCAGATGCTTCTGGTGGAGCTATTTATAATACTGGTTCTAATCTCACAATAACTAATTCTACATTCACAAATAATAAAGCAAACAGTTATTCTTCTCGTTACGAATCTTATAGCTATGGAGGAGCAGTATACAATACTGGTAATAACATTAATATATATAATACAACATTTACAAACAATACTGTAAACAGTACAGTTATTAATACTTCTTCTGATAGTTATGCTTGTGGAGGCGCTATTTATAATAATGCTTCTAATTTTATTGTACTTAATTCTAATTTTACAGATAATATTGCAAATTTTACATCTAGCTATGGAGTTGGCTGTGGTGGAGCTATTTATACTAATCATAGTAACACAAAAATTGATAATTCAACTTTCAATAATAATAGAGCAAAATATTATGGAGGGGCTGTTTTCACTGGTCAAGGTAATTTAACTGTTAATAACTCTATATTCAGTAGAAATTATGCTGGTGAGGGAGGTATTTATGCTATTGATACTACTAAAATAATTGTTACAAGATCTAATTTCACAAATAATCTAGGAGTTAGTTCTCCAGATATTCACGTATGGTGGGCTAAGGGATATATTGAAATTTCTTATTGTAATTTTATAAATACTACTTCAGGATCAATGGACTTATTGGATAATTATGATGCATATGCTAATGTTTCATATTGTAATTTTACAAATATTTCAAAAGGGGCAATGTTTGTTAGATCAACAAATACTACAATTGACTATTGCATATTTATAAATAACAGTTGTAATAATTCTGGCGCAGCTATAAGTTTTGGTGAGTCTGGGGATGTTAATATTACAAATTCCATCTTTAAAGGTAACAAAGCATTTCCAAATGAATATAGTAATTGGATGTATGGTTATGGTGGAGCTATTTCAATCCAGTCAATTGGTACTAAATCTATTATTTCTTCATGTGTTTTCCAAGATAATTATGCAGTTAGAGGGGCTATGGATATACTTATATCTATGGATTCTTTAATTAAAGATTGTAATTTTACAAATAGAATTGGTAACAACACTAATGGGTCAACAATTTATGTTCATACTCCATATACATTTGGCGATTTTACTAATACCACTATTTTAAATTGTAATTTTGAGAATTATAAAGTTAACAATACTAATGGTGGAGTTATTATGGTTAATGAAACTAATAGTTTTAACATGTCAAATTCGACTTTTACAAATATTAGTGGTATAAATAATACTGGTGGAGTTATTTACATGAGTAATGTAAATTATAGTACTATTTCAAATTCTAATTTCACAAATATTAGTGGTGCTACAAAGGGAGGAGTTTTTTACTTAGATGATGTTAGGAATATCACTCTAACAAAGCTGAACATTGTAAATAACAATGCAGTTTATGGTGGAGCAATATATATTCAAAATTCCAATTTGCACATGAATTACAATCGTTTGTACAATAACACTGGAGATAGTCAATTACATATTTATAATTCAACTGTTAATGCAAATTATAACTGGTGGGGGAATAATACAAATCCACTTACTTATTCTGTTAAAGTTAATGGGACTGGAACAACAGTTAATTTAACAAATTACTTTGTGGTTAATATTACTTTAATTGATGTAGATGTAGGAAATGGTCTTCTTATATTTAATTATACAATGAGTCTTAATACAACCAATGCACCTGATAATGCTCTTCCTGAGTTTAATGGAACAATAGGTCGTAATGGTGGATTTGGAGAATTTGCATTTTCTGCTAACTTATCTGCTGCTAACTTATCTGTACCATTTAATCCATATATAAATACTACTGCAACAGCTAGAATAGATAATTTCACAAAAACATTTAGTATAAACGCTTCTAAACTTCCTGATGTATATGTTAATGCAACAGGAGGGTCAGATAGTAATAATGGGTCAAATTGGACTAGTGCCGTTAAATCAATAGAAAATGCATTAGAAATAGTACAAAATGGCGGAACAATACACATAGCAGGAAACAACTACAACAACACTGGAGTAGAAGGAAACAATACTAACTTAATTATAAATAAGAGTGTAACTCTTCTTGGTTATACAGTATTAAGTGGAGAAGTAATAATAAATGCATTAAGCAATGGAAGAATATTCTTTATTAGTAATGGTTTAAATGTTTCATTAACTAACTTAACTTTTGCAAATGGTAATCTCACTGGTGCTAATAATGGTAGTGCAATTTATAATAATGGTTCTACAATCACAATAAGAGGATCTAATTTTATAAATAACACAGCTTATTATGGTGGTGCGATTTACAACAAAAATGGAACTAATTTCATTATAAATGAAAATACTAACTTTATTAATAATAATGCTACTTATGGTGGCGCTATTTATAATCATGATGGCGTTAATTTTAGAGTGATTAATTCTAGTTTCAAGGGTAATAAGGTTAGTAATAGTCCTAGTTATGGCGGTGCTATTTATAACGATGGTGTTAATTTTAGTGTGATTAATTCTAGTTTCATTGGTAATAATGCTAGTTATAATGGGATCATTTTTAGTGATGCTAATAATTTCTGCGTGAATAACTCTGTTTTCACTAACAATACTGTTGTTAATTATGGTGGTGTTATTTTTAACAATGGAGGTATTAATTCTAGTGTGTGCAATTCTAATTTTACAGGCAATGTTGCTAATAATTTTGGTGGTGCTATATATGATACCAGTACTGATTTTAGTGTGATTAATTCTGTTTTTATTAATAATAAAGCTACTAATTATGGTGGTGCTATTTATCATGGATATGGAGATAATTTTAGTGTGATTAATTCTGTTTTCATTAATAATGCTGCTAATAGGTATGGTGGCGCTATTGTAAATTATTATGATAATAATTTTATTGTGAATAAGTCTAATTTTACAAATAATAATGCTACAAATGGTAGTGCTATTCATATTATTGGTAATAATTCTAGTGTGATTAATTCTATTTTCAATAGTAATAATGCTAGTAGTTATGGTAGCGCTATTTATATCATGGGTATTAATTCTAGTGTGATTAATTCTATTTTCAATAGTAATAATGCTCGTAAGTATGGTGCTATTTATATCAATGCCACTAATGTTACTGTGAATAATTCTACATTTTCAAGTAATATTCATATAGCTATTTATGCATTGAATAATCAGACTTTTATTAATAATAATTCCTTTAATGGTAATAATGGTGTTTTAGGAATTGGCTTTAATAATTCAACTATTAATTTAAATAGCTATCTAATAAGTAATAATATTATAATTAATAATGATATTGTTTTACTTGTTGATGGTTCTGGAAATAATGTTTCTAATGGCTCCATTACTGGAAACAATAACTCAAGAGGAATTTTTGTAAATGGGCATAATAATAATTTTTCCAATATTACAATAGCTAATTTAAAGGTTGGTTTAACTTTTAATTCTTCTAATAATGCTAATATATTAACTAATGCTACATTTTATGGTAGTGGGATTGGTATATTAATGTTAGGTTCTAATGATACTGTTATGAGTTCAACTATAGTTAATAATACTATTGGTATTAATATCACAGGAGATAATAATACTGTTCATTATAATCGTATCTATAATAATACATTGGGACTTAACAATTCTGGTAGTAATCTTAATGCAAACTTCAATTGGTGGGGATTAAACAATATTATTACTCAGTATACAAGTAGTAGTGCTAACTTAAACTTGACATATTGGTATGTTCTTGAGTTATCGGTGAATAATACATTTTACACAACTGCAAATGATACAAGAAATTACACTAAAAATCAAAGTGCTAACTTAACCTACAATTTATCACTTAATATTCCAGTAACCAATACTCCAAACTTACTTCCTTATTTCGAAGTAACTATATTAATTAAAAACAGTACAGATATTGTTAACAATTTAACTGGAGATATTAGAAATACTAGTCTAGTTGAATCTGTAGTAATAAATGATCCTAATACGCAGTATTCAATTAATGCATTATCTGATAGTGAAAATCTTATTTTAACCATTGTTGGTGAAATTATTAATTATACAGTTAATTTAAGTGTTATGAAAGTTGCAAATGTAAGTGGAGACGTTCATGTTGGAGACAATGTAACCTACACCATAACTGTAACTAACAATGGAATATTAAATAATGCAACAGGAGTCTTTGTAGAAGATATAATTAATTACAACAAAGTACAATATCTTAACTCAAACGTAAACAAAGGAACATATAACTATGGTACTGGAATATGGGATATTGGAACACTAGAAACAGGAGAAACAGTAACATTAACTGTAAATGTAACTATTATTGGGACTGGAATTTTAAATAATACTGCATTAATTGAAGCAGATGAAAATAACACAAATAACAACACTACAAGCACAGTAATACTAAACATAACCGATGTAGACATATCAATAGTTAAAATAGCTAATACAACAGGAACCATGAAAATTGGAGACAACATAACCTACACAATTAATGTAACAAACAATGGAGAAAGCACTGGAACAGGAATCTATGTAACTGATATCTTAGATAAAAATAAAGTAAAATTTATAAATGCAATCCCATCCATTGGAACATACAACAATACAACAGGAAATTGGACAATCGGCAACCTACTTCCAGGACAATCAGCAATACTAACAATCAACGTAACAATAATAGGAAACAACTCAGTAACCAACACTGCAAATGTAACCACTGACCAAAAAAATATCAACAACCAAAATGAAAGCACAATAATAACCAACATATCTGATGATGTGAATATAACTGTTATTAAAATATCTAACACCACAGGAACAGTAAACATCGGCGATACAATAAAATACACAATTACAATCACAAACAAAGGACTAACTAACGCAACAGGCGTCTTCGTAACTGATAAATTGAATAATTCAATGTTGAATTTTGTAAGTAGCAATGGATCTTACGATAATAACACAGGAATATGGACCATTGGAAATTTAAATACAGGTGAAACCGCTACACTTAGCATAGTTGCTACTATTATTAGCAATGGAACAATTATTAACATTGCAAATGCAACTATGGATCAGAATAATACTGACACTAGTAATGGAACAAGCAATGCTACTATTAATGTAACTAACGTTAATATAAGTGTTATTAAAGTATCTAACACTACTGGCACTGTGAATATTGGAGATAATATTACTTACACTATTACTGTCACTAATTACGGTACAGCCAATGCTACAGGTGTATTGGTAACTGATAAGTTGAATAGCACTATGTTAAGCTTTGTAAACAGTATTACTAATCATGGAAATTATAATAGTAATACTGGCATTTGGACTATTGGAAATTTAAATACAGGTGAAACTGCTACACTTAATATAACTGCCACTATTATTAGCAATGGAACACTTGTCAATATTGCAAATGTGAGCGTGGATCAGAATAATACTGATGTTAATAATAGTACAGGTAATAGTACTGTTAATGTAACTAATTACGTTAATGTGAGTGTTGTTAAAGTATCTAACACTATTGGTACTGTGAATATTGGAGGTAATATTACTTACACTATTACTGTGACTAATCATGGTTCTGGTAATGCTACAGGCATATTTGTAACTGATAAATTGAATAATACTATGTTAAGCTTTGTAAACAGTAGTACTAATCGTGGAAATTATAATAGTAATACTGGTATTTGGACTATTGGAAATTTAAATACAGGTGAAACCGCTACACTTAATATAGCTGCCACTATTATTAGCAATGGAACACTTATTAACATTGCAAATGTAACTGTGGATCAGAATAATACTGACACTGGAAATGGAACAGACAATACTACTATTAATGTAACTAACTACGTTAACGTGAGTGTTGTTAAGGTTTCTAACACTACTGGTGTGGTGAACATTGGAGACAATATTACTTATACTATTACTGTGACTAATTATGGTACAGGTAATGCTACAGGAGTATTCGTAACTGATAAATTGAATAATACTATGTTAAGCTTTGTAAATAGTAGTACTAATCGTGGAAATTATAATAGTAATACTGGCATTTGGACTATTGATGGTCTTAGTGCTGGTGAAACTGCTACACTTAATATAACTGCCACTATTATTAGCAATGGAACACTTATTAACATTGCAAACGTGACTGTGGATCAGAATAATACTGACACTAGAAATGGAACAGACAATACTACTGTTATTGTGTCTAATTATGTTAACGTGAGTGTTGTTAAGGTTTCTAACACTACTGGTACTGTGAACATTGGAGATAATATTACTTACACTATTACTGTCACTAATCATGGCACAGGTAATGCTACTGGTGTATTGGTGACTGATAAGTTGAATAGTGCTATGTTGAGTTTTGTAAGTAGTAGTGCTAATCGTGGGAATTATAATAGTAATACTGGTATTTGGACTATTGGTGGTCTTGGTGCTGGTGAAACGGTTGTATTGAATATAACTGCCACTATTATTGGTAGAGGAACATTAACTAATGCCGCAAATCTTATTGTTGATCAGAATAATACAGATAATGGTAATGGTACTGCTAATTCAACTATTAATGTTAAATATGACACTAATCTTAGTGCTTCAATACCTGATGCTAAGGTAGGGGATACTGTTAATATTACTTTGAATTTAACTGATTCTGAGGGTAATCCTGTAAGTACTGTTGCTAATATCACTGTTGATGGTGTGGTTTATCCTGATGTTGAATTTATTGATGGAATAGCTAAGGTTCCTTATAATATTATTGAGGTTAAAAATAATATTACTGTTAAGTTTGAGGGTAATAATAAGTATAATCCTTCTAATGATACTGTTGGTGTTAATTTCACTAAAAAAGATGTTAATATTCATATTCATGTTCCTGATACTAAAATAGGACATAATACTACAGCAACCATCACTGTTACAAGTGTTGATGGAAAAATAATTCCTAATGCTTCAATTGAAGTAATATTAAATGGTAAAATTATTGGAACATTTATCACTGATAAAAATGGTCAAATTCATCCAGTAATATCTGTTAGTCGAGATAATATTCTTGAAGCTAAATTTGGTGGAAATAATGAATATAATTTTGCTGAAAAAATAATTAACTTTAAAGGTAATTCTTCTACTAATAATACCAATAGTACTAATAATACTAATAACTCTGATAACACTAGCTCTACTAATAGTACTAATAGTACTAATAATTCTAATAACACTAGCTCTACTAATAATACCAATAGTACTAATAATTCTGATAACACTAGCTCTACTAATAATTCCTACGAGTTCAGAAGTTCTAATATGGGCATGAAGAAAACTGGTGTTCCTGTAATACATATTATATTATTATTGCTCTTAGGTATTTTTGGATTAATTTCAGCTAATAAATTGAGAACTATTATAAAAGATCCAGATGAGACACTTAAAGAGTTAATAACCCATTTCCCTGAAAGAATACATAATATGTATATGGACTTTGATTTATTGGAAGTGATTAAAAAAGAAAAGCCAGAATCTATAAATGAATTAGTACAACTTACAGATGATAATATTTATAATAAAATCAAAGGATTGATTATTTAGAAACAAATGGGTTAATAGAACTAAAGAATAACAAACCTATTGTTAATTATGATAAAATAGAAATTAGAGATTTAATTAACATTGTCACTTATGAACCTATCTTTAATAAAAATTAAACCTTGTTTTAAAACTGTTCCACAATTGAAACAGTATATTTCCTCTCTTTTAGTATCATATCTAACTTCATGAATATTTGTCTCAAAAATTAAGAGATGTACTATAGTAACAATATTAATAAAAATTCTATCAGTATTAAGGTAGTTATTATAATTTCTTTAATAACTATAGTCTTTGTTAATATTTGAACAAGTAGCACTGTCAATCATCGTCAATGTTATATTAATTCATACTGACTAATAATTATTAGTGATTTAAGTGCTTTGCTAGTGAAAAAGATGTTAATAATAGTATTGCATTAAGAAATGGAACATATGATAATGTGAATGATTATAACATAGTATGTGCTAGATTTACTATTGTAATGACAATTTAATATTATAGTTTTAAATATTTCGTTATCTTTTTAATTAAGCTTTAATTTTCTTTATTCGACCATATAATGTGAAATTAATAATATATAAACATTTAAAATTAAATGGTCACGACAATAGGAAATTTTATTTATAATAAACATATAATAATATTATATATAATTTTATTAATAAATTTATAATTAAAAAGGATTTTTTTATTATTTATCGGGGTGTTTTTTATGAAAAAGTTACCAAAAAGTATAGGGACATTTTCTACATTAATAGAAAACGATTATTTGTATGTGGATAAAACAGAATATATTTTTAAATTGATTGAACCAGGACAAAAGTTTTTTTTATCAAGACCTCGAAGGTTTGGTAAATCATTATTAGTTAGTACTTTAAAAGAGCTATTTTCAGCTAATAAAAAATTGTTTAAAGATTTATATATCTATGATAAATGGGATTGGACTAAATCATATCCAGTTATTCACTTAGATTTTTCAGTGATAAGCTACACTAATCCTGATGTATTAAAAGAATCCTTAAATCTTTTTCTTGAAAATAAAGCTAAGGAATTTAATCTTAGATTAAACAAAAATAACCTTATTAAAGATAAATTTGGAAAGATTATAGAAGAAATCTATTTAAAAACCAATGAAAAAGTAGTAATTTTAATTGATGAGTATGATAAAGCTATTATTGATCATATTGAAGATGTAGAGTTAGCAAAGGAAATTCGTGCTGAATTAAATAGTTTTTATGGTGCTTTAAAGCATGATGAATATATTGAATTTGTTTTTATTACTGGTGTGACTAAATTTGCTAAGACTTCAATTTTTTCTGGTTTAAATAATCTAACCGATTTAACTCTTTCCTCTCCTTTAATTTGTGGATATAGTCAAAGTGAACTTGAAATTTATTTTGATGATAGGATTTCTGATTTTGCTTTTGATGAGAATATTTCTAAAGAATATCTTTTAGATTTAATTAAGCAGTGGTATAATGGATATTCTTATAATGGAAAGGATTTTCTTTATAATCCTTATTCTATTTTATCTTTATTTGATAAAAAAAGGTTTTCTAATTTCTGGTTTGAAACAGGAACACCTACTTTTCTAATGAAACTTATTGGAAGTGGAAAATTAGATCTTAGTGTTCTATTAAACCCAAAGCAAACAATTACTGATAATATACCTAATTTTGATTTAGAAAATCTTGACTTCACTACCATTCTTCTTCAAACAGGATATTTAACCATTAAAAAAGAAGAATATACAATTGGTAGTCCAAGTATTTTTACTTTAGATATTCCTAATAAAGAAGTTTATGATTCACTTTATACTAATATTTTATCCTATTATACTAAAAAGTCAGTTTCGAGTATTCCATCTTTAATGGATACTATTTTAGATGCTATTAGTAAAGCGGATAATGAAAGACTTCAGAAATCCTTTGAAATTCTATTTTCATCAATTCCAAATTCTCTATTTAACAAAGTAAAAGAAGATATAAGAGAAGCTAACTTCCACATGATGATTTTATCCTGGATGAAAATAATAGGTCTAGAAATCATAGGAGAAGTGCAGTCAAGTAAAGGAACAGTAGATGCAATACTAAAAAAAGACAACTTAATAGTAGTAATAGAAATAAAATACTCCCTCAAAAGTTCTCTAAAATACATGATTGAAAAAGCACTAAAACAGATAAAAGAGAAAGAATATTACAAACCATATTTAGATAAAAATGTCTTACTACTAGCAATAGCTATTAAAGATAGGGATCTTTGTTGTAAAATAGAAACTTTAAAAAATGGGATATAACTATTGTTGTGACCATTTAATTTTAAATGTTTATATATTATTAATTTCACATCATATAGCTAAATAAGATAATTAAAGCTTAATTAAAAAGATAACGAAATATTTAAAACTATTAATATTAAATTGTCATGACACTATTTTTTCAATATATCTATTTAATATCTATTAAGACAGTTATTTCATTATTTAGTTACCTATTACTAATTTTTGAAATCTTCATTTAATAAATAATACATGTTTCATAATATTCATTGATTTTAAAAATATGTCTATGTTATAATAAACTAATTATTATTTTTATAGAAATATATATAAATAATGAATAATATAATAATAATCATGACAGAAAAGAAAAAAACTAATGTAGATTTACCTACTGACTTAAAGAAAAAACTTAAAATGTTAGCTATAGAAGAGGATACAACTATGAATTCTTTAATTATAGGGATGATTCAAGAGGGTTTTAGTAAAAGAGAAGTGTAATAATTCTATTTTATTTTTTATTACATACATAATATTATTTTTGTTTAATATATTTATTTTAATTAATTAAGTTAAATATAATCTTAATTACACAGTAAAAACAGTTTATATTATTTTTAATCAATTTAAATGATCACTAAAAAAAACTTCAAGATTCATAATCATTTAATCAAATGATGCTAATAGGGATTTTTAAATTGTTCTAATACATATTATCATTAATTTTAGTAATTAAATATTATCTATGATAGTAAAACAGCTTTTATGAGTTTATTCTTAGATTTAGTAGATTAATCTTAATTTATAAAATCAATTATAATTATTTGTATAATAAGTAATGTGAAAAACTTTTGAAAATGAGAAATCAAAGATTTTTCTAAATTTCAGTGACGAAATAAAAGTTTAAATAGTTATTAACAAATAATAATTATTTAAATAGCTATTATACATTATATATTGATTAGATAAATTTTAAATTAAATTACAACTTTTCAATTCTTCAGTGAATCCAGTAGTATTAGTGATTATTTCATTTAGATGCTCTCTACTTTTATCATTTACTCGTAGTTTATATGTTTTTTCTTCTTTCTACCTTTTTATCCCTATTAGTGTATTGTTGTAGTGCTATGAATTTTTCTCTTTTTGATATAATAAATTAATGATTATTTTAATCTAAACTTCAGCTTTATTAAAATACTAAGAAAAAGAGAATTAGCATCAATTATCATCAATTAGCTTATTTTAATAAATATATATTAAGAAATAGTTAATATTATATATTACATAATACAGAGTATATAATACAGATTATTTTAAAAAATTATAAAGGTATAAGTAAATGAAAGCTAAAACTAGTATAAATTTGGATACAAAGCTGATTGACACCGTTAAAAGAATAGCTAACAATAGAAACATTACACAAACAGAAGTAATAACAGAATACATAAAACAAGGAATAAAAAAAGAACCCCAAAAGAATAAAATCAAATTAAAAATACTTATAGAACAAGACCCTGTTGCATCTATTGATGACATGATAGGAGCTATAAAAGCCCCAAAAGGATTTAGTTCAGTCAAAGCAGTGGATGAAATAAGAAAAGGGGAGTACTGAAATGATATTTTTAGATGCTAATTTTGTAATTGATTTATTTGTTGATACTGAAGATAATCATGAAAAAGCAGTGAAAATATATAAAAAAATTAAGGATAAACAATTAATAATATCTAACTCAGTAATTTTAGAAGTAATGACTGTTTTAAATATAAAATTAAAGGTTTCAAAAGAAATATTAGGGAAATCATATAGTAGGTTAAATGGTGGAAAATTCAAAATAATTGAAGATGTTCCTTTATAGAAAGAATGCTTAGTTATTTTCCTCAAAGATTGCCTTTTTTTGATTGTTTATATATAGAGCTAATGGAACATTTAGGAATAGAAAAAATAGCAACATTTGATAAACATTTTAATAATAAAGGAATTGAAGTAATAGGAAAAAATTACATCAAGTAAAATGTAGTCTATATTTGTCCATACTTGAGACACTATAAACAAGGGGAATTTGAAGTCATCAATTGTTAATAAATGCCTATTATAATTCAATGTATCGATTTAAGATAAATTTAAACTAAATTACAACTTTTCAATTTCTTCATTGAATACAGTAATATTAATGATTATCTCATTTACCTACTCTCTAATTTTATCATTTACTCGTAATTTACATATTTCTTTTTCTTTCCTTATTTTTATTTCTTCCTTTCTACCTTTTTAGCCCTATTTATTAGTGTATTGTTGTAGTATACTATGAATTTTTCTCTTTCTGATAATAGGGTAATAACTATCTTAATCTAAAATTTAGCTTTAGTAAATACTAAGAAAAAGAGAATTCTAATCAATTAGCTTATTTTTTCAATTAATTTTTATAATTTAATAATAATAATGTTAGTTTTCATGACTTTGTATCATTTTGTTATTCTGGATTGTAGTTCATGTTTTTCTAATTTATCCAATATTTTCCATTTTTTTATCAATTACTGAGCTTTAATTATTTTAAAAATTGTTCAAAATACTACATGTTTTTTCTAAATGAATTTTACTGTTTTTTCCTTTTTTAAGAGTTAATTTCAGGTTTAAATAAAAAAATTTAAATATGATTTTATTAAATTTATAGTAGAAAACCAATTTTTTGGCAATATTAATAAATTCCAATAGCTTATTTTATTCTCTATATTGGAAATAAAGACATATTAACTAAATAAAAAAAATATAATCATTGCCAAAAATTTCGTGCTTGACTATAATAGCAATCAATGCCAACATAACGAAGGAAATATTATATGTATATTACAGTATCTAATTTAGATTTCTTGTATGGCATTATTGGAGGGCAATATTGGGATGTGTATAATTTTATGGGAATTTGTGGAGATTAATAAGTAAAATAATGAGAACAATGTTTTTTAAGGAGATCTTCCATAATTCATTGATTAGTTAATTGATATTTATTGGTTTATATTGTGATGATGAAGTAATATTAAGTTAAAATAAGGATTATTATTTAGTTTATTGGGTTTTAAGTGGGTTATGTTT
>NZ_LWMT01000240.1 GCF_001639265.1 Methanobrevibacter filiformis | reverse complement strand
ATTATTACAATATTTACTAAACATTATGACAAATAAGATTATTACAATATTTACTAAACATTATGACAAATAAGATTATTACAATATTTACTAAACATTATGACAAATAAGATTATTACAATATTTATTAAATTTTTTAATTGATAATATGAAAACTGCTGTTATTGGACTTGGAGTTGAAGGTAAAAAAGCAACTATCTCTTTGCTTAAACAAGGTTTTGAAGTTTATGCTACAGATTTATCTGCAGATATATCATTAAATGATTTAGATTTAGATAATTCTGATAGAAACAGATTAACTATAGAATTAGGTAGTAATGAATATGATAAAATTATTGCATGTGATTCTATTGTTCTAAGTCCAGGACTTTGGAATAGTGAAATAGCTATTAAACTAAAAAAGTCTGGAAAATTAATTAATGAGGTATTAAATAATCATGAAAGTTTATTTAAAATAGCTATTACTGGAACAAATGGTAAAACCACCACTGCTTTAATTCTTAAAGATATACTTGAAAATGCAGGTAAAAAAGTTTTAATTGGAGGAAATGCTGGTGGAGGATTTTCTGGATATTGTGATCTTATTTTAAAAACAGAAAATAAAGAGTATAATGGAGATAATCTTGATGAAAATAAACTTAATAAAAATGAAGATTGGGATGTAATGATTATTGAAGTTTGTGATATGACTCTAGATTATTGTAAATATGTATTTAACATTGATTTGATAGGATTTACAAATATGGGTAATGATCACATGAATGTTCATGAATCATTTGAAAAATACAAATCTAAATTAATGAATTTCTTTAAAAATAAGACTATTTTTATTAATAATGATGATATTAACTTTAATGATTATGTTAAGTATTCTAAAGAGGTTATTCCCTATAAAAAATCAGATGATGAAATTAAATTAATTGGCGAATTTAATAAGCTTAATGTTGGCTTAGCTGAGGAAATAGCTAAATATATGAATATTTCTGAAGAAATAATTAGAAATACTGTTAAAAATTTTGAAGCAGTGGAAGGTAGAATTCAGTTATTTGATTTGAACAAATCAAAAATTTATATTGGTAAAACTGATAATTCTGATGCTGTAAAATTAGTTTTAGATGAAAATAATTTTTCTGCTGTATTTATAGGAACCTCACGACTTAATGAAACACATAGATTGGATATTTTAGATGAAGTTGTTAAAAATAATCCAGATAAATTATTCTTATTTAATGGATTAAATGATGATTTCAGTCAATCAATAAATAGATTAAATTCATTACATTTTAATGGTGAAATTAAGATTTTAAAGACTATTGAAGAAGTTATTGATTGTATTTTAGAATGTTCTAATTTATATAATTCAGCTATTTTTGTTGGAGGAAATGGTCAGGAAAAAATTATTAATATTCAAAATAGACTTAAAAATATTTCTGGAAATTAAATTTGCAAAAGTTATAGAAAAAGAATTAAATATTTAAACTAAAAGAGATATATAATTAAACTTAATAATATATTGTTAATAGCTTTTGTTTATTAAATTAGCTAAAAGGATGATATCATGATAAAGGGCAAAAATATTTTAGTTGTTGGAGCAGGAAACGCTGGGCGACCTGTTGCTAATATTTTAAACTATTTAGGAAACAATGTTGTAGTGAATGACAGCAATATATTCGAAAATCTTCCTAAAAAAGCCCAAAGAAATATTAAAATATTGAAAAAACGTGATGTAAAGTTTGAACTTGGGAATCATGACCCAGATTCTTTGAAAAACTTTGATTATGCCTTTATATCTCCAAATATTCCTAAAAATTTAGAGTTTATTAAAAAAATTCATGAATTAGAAGAGAATAATAAGATAACTATTATAGAAACTAAAGATATAGGAAAAATATTAAATTCATTAATTAATATTCCAATGATTGGCATATCTGGAACAGATGGGAAAACTACAACAACTAACATGATTAATTTCATTTTTAATGAGAAATTAAACACACTTATTTTTTCATCACTTCAAAATTCCTTAGTTATTGAAGGACTTGTTGAGATGATTATTAATGAAAAATCAAACAGTAATGATGATGATAAAGATAATAATGATAAAAGTGAAAATAAGAGGAATACTAAAGATAATAAAGGAAAAAATAATGAGATTAATGAAGATAATGATAATAAAGAATTAGCTATTTTTGAACTTCCCCATGGAACAATCCGTCTTGTAGAAGGTTTAGAACTTAGTGCAGGAGTTTTAACTAACTTAACACCTGACCATATGGATGAATTCAATTCTTTTGAAGATTATATTCAAAGGAATATTGCTATTGATGATCTTATAAATAGTAATGGACTTATTATTGTAAATGGTGATGATCCGATTATTAATAGTCGATTAGATTCATTATCTTCAAAATATATTGTATACAGTTTAGAAAATCCTCAAAAAGTCATATATGATAATGAAACATATTACTGTCCCGATATTAATTATGATGTTACAGCAAAAGATATAAAGTTAAATGGATTAAGTGGATCTGAATTTATATATTCTATAGGAAAAATACCAACACTTTTATGTGCTAATTGTAATTTGATTAATTGTAATTGCAATAATCATGAAGTCAAATATATTGGTCCATTAGAGCGAAAAATAGCTATTCAAATTCCTGGAATGTGCAATGTTGAAAATACTCTATCTACTTTAACAATGTCTTTGATTTTTGGGCAAGATATTGATTGTAGCATTAATCGAATTGAAACATTTACTGGAGTTAAAGGTAGATTTGAAAAGATTGATAATGTAAATGGTGTTAATATATTTATGGATGCAGCACACAATCCTGAAAGTATTGAAAAACTATTTAAGGGTTTAGATGTTTCTGGACGACTTATTGTAAGTTTAGATAATCCAGATACATTAACCTCAAGAAACAAGCTCAAAATTGGTGAAATACTTTCTCGCTATGTGGATGTTGTTATTTCAAGTTCTAAAAATGAAACAACTGAAGCTATTGATTCCTGTGCTTCTTATGAAGTAAAAGAAGGTGCAAGAGAACTGGAATTTTACATCACTGATAATGTTGTAAGCTCCATTTTAAAGGCTCTTGAAATATCTTCAAATGGAGATACAATAATTCATATTGGTCCTGGAGTTGTTAATGCATATGATAATGTTCGAAATGATATTATAACAGCTATTTCATTTTATAAAAGTCTTTCAGGTAAAGTCGTTGTAATAGGAGGATGTGGAACTGTTGGTAGTTTAATAGCTAGAATACTTAAAGGACATTGTGCTGATGTAGTTATTTCAGATAATAATGATTCTACCTATTTAAATGATGTTTTTATTAATGAATGTATTGAATTAAGCCTTGGAGATAATGATGAAAAATTATTAAAGTCTGCAAGTGCTTTCTTTTTAGCTCCAAGCTTAGAAAAAAATAGTAAGGTTGTTAATTATCTTAAGAGTGTTAATGATGTAGCTATTTATGGCATATATGAGATATTAAATTATATTAATCCTCATAAGGAAATTTATGCTGTGACTGGAACTAATGGTAAGACAACTACTGTGAATATGCTTAAAACTATTTTTAAATCTTCTGGACTTACTGTTCCTGAACATATGCTAAATATCCAAGGAAATACTGAATATATTCCATCTCTCCAATCTAGATTAAGTGGGGATGTGGGAGTTATTGAAATAGGGACATTTGGAAACAAAAATGAAATTGCCAAGTCTGCAAGACTATCTAAAACTAATACTGGAATTATTACCAATATATCAAAAGATCATTTAAATAATAAAAACTTTAATGATTACATAAACTGTAAAAAAGAGATTGTTGAAATAGCTGATAATTTAATATTAAATGGTAATGATCCAATTGCCACATCTTTTAATAATTTAAGTAAAACTCCAGAAAATACTATATTTTTTGGAATAAACGATAATAATAATAATAATAATAGTAATAATAATAACTTAAGTAGTAATAACTTAGATAAATATGGGATCAATGATTTAACAGAACCGTGGATTTGTCCAGATTGTGGAGAATCTTTAGAATATAATAATAAGTATTTAGGTCATCTTGGAAACTATATATGTGAATGTGGATTTAAAAGCCCAAAATTAGATGTTGAAGCTTTAGATATTTCAATTAGTCCTACAAATGGTGAATTAAATCAATTAGTATATACACTAAAAATTGGTGAAAAACAAGGAAAAATCACTGTAAATGGTGGAATAGCTAATGTTTATAATTCATTAGCTGCTGCAGCTGGAGCATTTTCATATAATATTCCGTTTGATGAAATTATTAGAGGATTAAATTCATTTACTGGTGTTCCAGGTAGATTTGAAGTTTTAAATACTACGCCAGTATTTATTTTAGATTTTGCCCATAATCCTGCAGGTGTTTCATCAATCATTCAAAGCATTTTATTCTTAAAAAACAATTCAGTTAATAACAATTCAAGTTCTAAATTAATTGTATTAAATACCATATCTTCTGAAAGTGGAGAAGAAGGGGACTTAAAGATAGCTAATATATTATCTAAAGCAGATATAATTATTCCAGTTTCTAACTCTGCATTTAAAGCATCAAAAGGCATTTCAACTAAACTACATCAAATAAAAACAAGTGTTGTTGATAATAAAGAAGGCACATTAGGTGCAACATATAATCAAGTAAAAGAAGGAATTGAATTATCTTTAGATTTAGCAAACAATAATGATTTTATTCTTATAATTGGAGAAGCAGGAACTAAATATTCTAAAGATATTTTATCTGAATTACTTAAAAAAGAAACAAATTAATTATATAACAAATAATTTGCATAATTATTTTTAAATATATAGCTGTTATACTAAGCTTTTTTATTACCTATAACTTATTATTATATATTATATATGTATTTTCATGTATTTATATATACTAAATCAAATTTCAATATTATAATTAATTTATATTTAAATATAATTGAATATAATATTGTAGTTTAGTTTGTATAATATTATAATTTATCTTAGCTCTATTTTATGTTAATTATTAATAGTTTGATATTTATCTAATTTAATTATTTAAAACTAATTATTAATTGAAATATGTACAATAGCAATATTTATTATAGATAAAGTCTAATATTTTTTTAATTATTTAATTATAAATTAATAATCATAGTATTAATGTATAATAATTTACATGATATAAAAACTATTAGATAAATATTAAATATTATTTTAATAATCTTCTTAGATTTCATGAAAAACAATACATTTAATAAATAAGTAATTAAATAATATATTTAATTTAAACAAATATTAATAACTTTATTTATATTTAATCTAAATTATTAAACTATTTTTAGAAAAAATATGATAGTATTAAAAATAAACCAAATCTAAAAACACTTCTAATTTACATATAAATAATGTTATGTTCATTTAGCAAAATAAGGTAAGGTCAGATTGTATGATCAAAAGTTATAATAGGAAATCTTTTGGGATAGTTATAGCTCTGTTTGTTATAGTTATGGTTTTAATACCACTTTCAGCTATTGTTCAATACAAAGTGGATTCTGAGAATATTTGGAAAATGACAAGTATTCCTTATGGATCTACAGTTTTTGAAGGTGAAAATGTAATTGATAATAATAAAGCTATTAAATTTCCAGTTACAACAAATATTGACTATTTGTTTTATAAAATTAAAAATTTAGAAATTTTGGACACTTATAAGACTGTAATCACTGGTGTTGTAACAGTTCCGATCAATAAAGTTTCTGCTTTGGGAATTTCTGATTCTGGAGAAGCTCAGGGATTTAAAGGACCTGGAGTTTTGGTTTTCAAAGATAATAAAATATCTGTAGAATCGCCAAATGCACTAATTTGGGGAAAAACAGTGCCTTATACTACTTTAACTAAAACAGAAAATGGATTAAAGATGATTGAAAAAAATAAGACTGTAAAAATAATAGCTATTGATAATATTAATAATAACACTGTGTATCATGATGTATTAAGTTCAGAAGATATTGGTAATTGGAGTCTTAAAGCAGATACTGGAGATAATCTAACAATTCGTTATGCTTTAGATGATTTTTCAGATAATCGTAACTTAGTATCTCCTGATAATATTAAATTATATTTTGGAGAATCTGTTTATAATTACACAAATAAACATAATTTAGGAACTCCTACAATGGTTTATATGAGTAATTATTCAGAAGAAGTTTTAACAGAGTCTTATAGCTATTTAGGATCTTATCCACAATATAATGATGCCACTAGGGCATTTAATGCTAATCAATTTACAAAAGCATGGAACGGAACCATAATTCCTCCAAATTCAACAGCATCGGGAGAAACAATGATAGGATTTGCAGTTTCTAAAGACCCTCATGCTCCAGGTGGAGGCGCATCTCATGGAGTATGTCCTCCAGCAAGATCATTAAGAGCAGCAATTTTATCTGCAGGATTTCCACTTCCATCTGGAATGAATGGAGATTTTGAAGCAGTAAATTTTGGAGTGAATCCTGGTTCTGGAATCCAAATAACAAATAGTGGAAATTATCCAGTGAAAATCATAATGTGGACAGAAGGAAGTGGTACTGGAACCATTATTCATACTAAACTAATTAAATACTCTTCAAATAATCAATAGCTATTAAAAATTAATAAAAAACAGTGCAAAAAAACTAGTAAAAAACTATAAAAATAGTAAAAAACTAGTAAAAAACTAGTAAAAAACTATAAAAATAGTAAAAATAAGTATTCAATGATAAAAATGACTAAGTCATGTTTTCATTGTGATAATAGTAATAATTAAATTACTTTAAAAATTTTAAGGATTAATGGTGTTTAAATGACTTCAATTTCTGCAATTATTACTGCTGCTGGAAAAAGTTCACGAATGGTAAAAGATCAAATTAATAAGAATATTCCTCAAAAAAATAAGTTACTATTAGAGTTAAATGGCTACAATGATTACACCATACTGGACCTTACAATTGAAAATGTATTAAATTCGGGTGTTAATGAATGTATTGTTGTACTTGGACACTACAGTAGTGAAGTTATAAATAATGTAGTTAATTTAAACAAAGATAATGTAAAAGTTGTGAAAAATGAAAATGTAGATGTAGGTCTTGCAAGATCATTACTTAATGGTATCCAAAAAACATCATCAGAGGTTGTTTTATGCTGTGCTGGGGATCAGCCAACCGTTCTTACTCCTACTTACAATAATATAATAACTGGAATTGTAGATTCAAATAATCCTGAAAAAACTATCTCCATTTTAAGAAGACTTGAAACAGGATGGTTAGATACAGCTAAAGGTTTAGGAATGCCATTTGCAGTTTATAAAAAACCTATGATGAAATATCTTGAAGGTGAAAATGAAAATTTAAATCCTATTTTGAGAAAAATGTTTAAAGATGGATTTAGTTTTTTTGGGATTCAAGAAAAAGAGAACATTGAGCTTGTAAATATTAACAATTATGAAGAATATAAATTATTCTTGAAATACTTAGAAAATAGAAGAAATAAGTAAAATAAAATAAATAAGGAAACAATATCCTTGATTGATTATTTTTAACTAAACTAATATTTTAATGTATAAAAATTTTATACAACCTATATTAAATACTTCAAGTATCTTTATTAGTGTTATTCAATATATAATGCTATTTAAATATTTAAATGAATATTAATTAGTAAAATGGTTTAAGTTATGATATTAAGAACTTATTGCTTGTAGTGCTGTTACTACACATCCAATATTTTCTCCATTTAATCCTATGACCATCTCATCGTCTTTTATTTTTGCAAATTTTCTGGCTCCTGAACAGGCTAATGACATATTTGGAGTTTTTGTTATATATGGTCCAGCTACTACATCAGCACATACCGATTGTATTCCTGCATAATTTGCATTTATTCTACCTCCTAAAGTGTAAACAATAGCTTGAGACAACTTCATGGCTTGTTTTGGAGTAGCAAAAAGTACAATTATGTCTGCTTGAAATCTAGCTTCATTTAATGGAGCATAAGCTATTCCATAATTTATTATATCTATCTTTGGAATCTCATTTAATGTTCTTTTTGCAGAACCTATGCTTTTGAATCGTTTAAGGTTGAAGTAAAATTCACCAGTTACTATTTTTTTAGGGATTTTTTCAAGACCTATTGCTGCTGATCCCCCTTTACATGCTTGATTTTTGGATGTAGCGTAAAATGAACTTCCTTCAGCTGCTTTTTTAACCATTTCACAATGTCTTATTTTTCCATCAAAATTTTCAAGATCTTCTGGAACGTCTTCTTCATTTATAATGAATTTGATGGCTACAGGAAAATATTTTAAATCTAAGAGATCTTTTAATTCTTTAGCAAAATATTCATTATTTTCAATTATAGTTTCACAAATTTCACTCAAGTTATCATGACTCCTTCTTGTTTTTTGTTTTAAAAATTTAATACATTGATTTCGCAAAATAGAAAATTTTGCAAAATCTTATCATGTGAAGTTAAATTAATTTTTATAGATTAGAATGGATTTTGAAAAAATTTTTTATTTTTTCGAAATCAACACCATAAATACACTGATTTCGCAAAATAGAAAATTTTGCAAAATCTTATCATGTGAAGTTAAATTAATTTTTATAGATTAGAATGGATTTTGAAAAAATTTTTTATTTTTTCGAAATCAACGTCCTAAATAATCAGTTTTTGATGTTATTTTCTTATTATTTTGTCATTAAAATGTAAATATCTTATAAAATATTATATATGATTACTATTTATTATAATATAAATAATCTTTATTATATGTTTTTCATTGGGATAAATTAGATAAGTTTATAAATAGATTAATAATAAATATTAATTTGTAAGTTAAGGTATATATTTAATTGAAATATATGTTAATATATAGATTTATCTTAACTTTATCAAATTCATGTGGTTCAAGATATTAAATAGGTTTAATAATTTTTTTCAAAATTTCACTTATTAAATTTTTTATATCATGAGAACAATGAATACATATATATACTATAAAAACATATATATTCTATGATATACAAAATATTGTATGTTATACTTAAAATGTAATTTTTTATAAATACTATATAATATTTAATATAATATGTTCTTTTAAAATGGAACAATTTTTAATAATATTAACTAATATTGTTATAATGTATTGAATATTAAAAGTATAATATACATAATAGTAAACATTTAAATAGTATACTATTATATGTAGTATTATAAAATTTTAGTTTATAGAATTTTATATTTTAATGACATTTGAGCAGTTTATTTATATTTCATAGTTAGTCGATAAAATGTTCATAAAAATTAAATAATATTTGGGGACAATATAAATGGAAAATATACTTATATCTACAATACATGATGCCGAGCCTTTGATGATCTCTATTACAAAGTTTTCACCAAAGAAAGTAGTTTTATTAACAGAAGATAATGAATCAGATGTTATAAGAGAAACTCGTGAAACTTTATCTAATGTATTTGGAAGGTTCATAGACATCCAATTTAAAGAAATTAACAGTAAAGACATAGTTAAGATAGGAATAGAAGTTTCAGAAATTATTGATCAAGAAAAAGATTCTGGAAATAGAATTGTTTTGAACATTAGTAGCTCAATCGAGCCACAAATTCTTGGAATTCTCTTTGGATCTTATACTAAACATCAATTTGTAGATAGAATATTCTATGTAAATCTTGAAGATAATGAAATTGTTGATTTACCTATCTTAAGATTTGGAATTTCAAAAACTAAAAAAGAAGTATTATTAAATATTATTGACGGAAATAACTCTGTGAAAAAGCTTTCTGAAGCTGTTGGAATTAGTAGAGGAATGGCTTACAACCATATTCGTGAGTTGAGAGATATGGGATTAATTAAAAAAGACTCCTTTGAAATAACCTCTGCTGGAGAGTTAGCCATAATTAATTAAATATAAAAGTTCAATCAAAAGTTATTTCATGAAATAACCATATTAAATTAATTTTTAATATTAATTTTTACTATTAACTTTTTATTAATTTAGAATTGTAGTTAGTTTTAAACTATTAATTAATTTAAAAATTTTAATTCTAAATTTAATTCTCATCTATTTAAAAAAAACAATAAATAGTTTAAAATAATACATATTTTTTAAAACTCGTTTTAATTGCTTATTTTATAATAAAAATCCTATAAATCAATTAATGAATATATATTCAACTATATTTCAATAATCAGTGAAATTGGGACATGTTTAGATCCTTCAATTTTATTTAAAATAGTAGATTGAATAACTGATTCTTTTAAGTTTTCGGATACAAGGAAATAATCTAATCTTGCCCCATTATTGGTCTCTTTAGATTCTTTTGATTTCCAAGAAGTATAGCTAACTTCATCAGCATTTTTCAACCTAAAAGTATCTTTAAATCCTAATTCTAAAATTTTACTAATAAATTCTGATTCTTTATCGAAGTTTTTAGTTTTATTTAATTCTAATTCACTAATATCTTCAGTTAAATGAGGAGTATTGAAATTTCCAGCTATTATGATCTGTTCTCCTGCAATTTTTTTAAGATAGCTATTTAAACTTTCAAAAAACAGTTTCTTATTTTCAAAATCTTTTTTACTAGTTCCAGAATTTGGTCCATAAATATGAATTAATCTAAAATCATCAAATTTAAAGTTTAGGATCTTTTCTTTAAATGAATCATTAGGTTTTTGGAAATATTTGGTAACACATCTAGGTTTTAGTTTAGTATAAGTAGCTATTCCTCCATTTCTAGAATCCTTGTTTTTAGATGAATAAAAATAGTATTCTGGAATATTTTCAATTTTACTTTTATGAACCTGTTCATATGTTGCTTTTGTTTCCTGAACTAAAATTATATCGGGATCTTCAGTAAATATTGGTTCCATTTCTTTGTTTTTAAATCGTGTTCTAATTCCATTTAATGTCCAGGATATTATATGTAACTTACTCATCTTCATACCTCATAAATTCATTTTACATAATTATAAATAATAAATAAATATTAATTAAATACCAATGTTATTAGTTATCTGTTCATTATAGTATTTAACTTTTTATATTTTTCATGTAATATTATAAGATATATTAAAAAAATATATTCAAACTTTTAAAAAAGTTTGATCAAATGTTTCATGAAATAAGCATTTTAAACATGCCAAATGCTTTTATCAATATGTACACCATACCTATGAAACAAACTTTTAAAAAAAGTTTGATCAAAAGCTATTTCCAAAATAAACCATTTTAAGTATAAAGAATGATTTTACAAATATGAAACAAACTTTTAAAAAAAGTTTGATCAAAAGCTATTTCCAAAATAAACCATTTTAAGTATAAGGAATGCTTTTACAAATATTAAAAGTACATTATACCTATTAAGGCACTGTTATATCTGTTTTAGATTTATATTTCTTACAAAATGACTTAAAATCACATGCATCACATGTTCTTTCATTGTCGGAATCTGCTTTCCATGCATTTTTTATAGGAACTCCTTTAGATTCAGCTATTGTTGATTTTTCAATATTACTTACTACATGGTCAAATTGATTTAATGCATTGTCTATAAGTTCATTATTAATTTCAATAATCCTAATTGACCTATCTATCTTAAATTGTTCAGATAATTGCGGAAATTCCTCCTCATCACTACCTTTCCATTTTTCTAGATTTTCCCAGTCTTCATCATTTATTTCAATATCAGTTTCATTGTTTTCAATATCTTTTTTAATAGCTATTAAATCTCCAACAGCAGGTAATAGCTCATTTAAATAAAAAATTATCCCAACAACAATAGGCTTAGCATCATTTTGTATTTTTCTAAGCCAACTATAAGTTAAAATCTGCCAAGCTTGTTGTTCCCAAGAATTTGATTTATATGTAGGTCTTTTCATTCCTTTATAATCAATAATAATTTCATATTCTTCATTTTTAAAAGAATTACCATTTTTATTCTTTTTGGAACTTTCTTTTTCTTTTAGGGATTCAAGATATTTCCTAAAGTGTTCATTTTTCTTTAAATATTTGAATATTAAATTATCTTTTTCTATTTCATCATTTATATTCAATGAACTTAAAACATCAATTATACCATTAATACAGTAATATTCTGCCCTATTTTCATCGTCTTCTGTTTTTGGCATTTCTCTTAATGATTTTATCATTACTTCTGCAGAATCGATTAATGGAAATATTTCTTTTCCCCATATATTTATAGAATTTTCAGTTCTTGAGCTAACAATTCGTTTAGGTGGATTTTTAGGATCAATATTTAGATTTTCATCTGGAATCTGATAAGGGATAAAATATTTCAGTGCTGGGGGATAAAGACCTCGTGCTTGCATTCGTTCATCAATTTTTGCCTCAATTGGTCGGATATCTTTTAACCAATCCCATGGAAACGGCTTTTTAGTAAGTTTCCATTGAGTATACGCTTCTTCCATAACTCCATGAATAAATTCTCCAAACCACAGTTGAATAGGGCGAGAAGGAATTAATTCTCCTTTGTTTTGATACCTATACTGTAAATTGCATGTTAAAAATGACAATAAATCTCCAGTTAAACTGTATTCTGGTATCATATATTCTTTAGACTTTGATGACAACTTCATTTTAACACCAATACTCTTGATCTACATTGTTTACTTGTTATTAATTAAATTACTATATTATTATACACTAAATTATTGCTTAATATAATTAAGATATAATTTAAATTATTACTTAATCTAATTATGATATAATCTAAATTATTATGACTTAATTAAAATTTTTATTTTTAGTAATTATATTATTATTTAATTAGTATCATTTCTAAATTTAATATTCTATAGTTACTAATTATAGATCCATAATAACTATTCAATATATAAGGTATACCTTAAATTAAATTAACATTATTTTGTCAAAGCCTATAAATTCTTGGTCTCTTCTCCAACCTAATGCAACATTTGGTATTTTTCTGTGATCATCATCAACCATATATCCATCTATGGCAGAATTTAGACCAATTAATAGCAAAACATCTTGAGCTCTTGAAAAAGCTACAAAATAAAGTCGAGTTAAATCATCAAATGCACGATCTTTTGATGTTCTTTCTCCTTTACCTAATGGACTGTGTACTCTGATTTCATCTTCAAGAACTGATGTTTTTCCACCTTCTTTGGGAAATCTTAAAAATGATGTTTTTACTACATTCTTTTTAAATCGTGACCCAACATCAACTATAACAAGTGGGAACTCCAAGCCTTTTGATTGGTGAATAGACATTATATTTATTCTATTTTCTGGTAGGGTTTCCAGAAGATTTTCATCAATTGAAACTCCTCCTGTAGCTATTGGTACAAAGATATTCCAAATAGCTTCTTCAATGGAATTTCGTTCTAATATATGATTATCATCAAAATAAATCTTAGCAGAATACTTATTTAAAAATCCAGTTTGAGTTATTGTTTGAATAATAGCTTCAAGATATACCAATCCTTCTGGATTTTCCTGAAATTCCTCTATCCAATTTATTAATTTATATGCAAGCTCAATTAAATGTGCAGTTTCAGGCCAAAGACTATTTTTAATATTGTAAGGTGTTCTGGATTGCCAATGTTCAACAAAGTCTTTTAAAGCTAATGGTTGATGTGGTGGTGGTGATTTATCAATATATTCATTAGCTATTCTTCGCCATTTCTTCATATTAACATTTGCAAGTTTAGGAAGGGAATTAAGTCTTTTTTGGATTTTACTTTCAGGATCAATACATTCTAACATTAAACCACAAAGAATAGCTATTTGAGGAATGGTTTGAAGATCCTGGCCACGAGGATTAAAAACTTCTATAGGTTCTTTTAAATTTTTTAATGTTTTCCTTAAATGATAAGGAAATAGCTGATTTCCAAAAGAAAATTCTTTAGGAGAATAAGACAAAATAGCGATATCTGCAGGAGAACCATTTTCTTCATCTAACCTTAGATTTATTTTATATCCCACTTCTTCATTATTATTACAAGTATCATTACTATTACAAGTATCATTACTATTACAAGTATCATTACTATTAATGAACATATCTAATGTAACATGTCCTTTAGCATTATCATTCATTCCAGTTATATTAGGATCATATTTTTTATAATCCTTAGATTTAAGTATTTTTTTAACTTTTAATTCAACTTTTTTCTTTTGAGTTAAATCCCTGATTAATTTAGTGAGATCTCGTGCTAAATCTTCTTCTGTATTTCTAAACATTCCAAGAACAGGCACATCGATAGATTCAGCTCTTGAAGGTGTTATTTTGGGTTTTTCTTTAACACGAGCATGTTGATATTGATCATCCAATTCTACAAAATCATTACATAAATTTATAATATTTTCAGTTGAACGATAATTAGCTTTAAGATTAACTTCTTTAACTTCAATAGCTAATTCTTCTGTAGCTCTTTTTTTAAAATTAGTAAATAAATCGACTGTCGCTCCTCTAAAACGATATAATGATTGATCATCATCACCAACTACAGTGATGTTTCCTCCATTTCTAATTGTTGATTCTGCTAATTTAAAATATATCTTTTCCTGCATTAAATTAGTATCTTGGTATTCATCAATTAAAATCACTTTTAAATTAGATAAAAATTCCTTTAATTGCTTTAAATCCAATTTTTCTAAAAATAATGATTCAAGCATTGGAAAATCTAGCATATTTCTTTTTTTAAGTTCATTTTCATAATCACTAATAGCATCAAGTGCAATAACTGCACCTTTACTTTTTTGAGATTTTTTAAACTTTTCATTATCAACTTGATCATAAAATAATCTATTTTTGATATCAAGTAAAATATCACTCATTTTAGAAGGATTTGTAACTTTATCTCGTTCAACTATTGTTCCCAAATACTCCTGTAAATCTTTACTTAAGTAACGATTAGTATGAAGAAGCCCAGTATTTGTCATTGCAGAGTTAGCCACAAAATCTTCTATGACTACAGGTAAATCAAAACCAGGATCTTTATATAATTTTAATATATCATCAGCAATACTATCAATTGTCCCTGTAATAAGTTGACTAAAGTCTATCCGATTAATACGTTCTTGTTTCTTTATATTGTCCTGGTTAAGATCAAATAAAGCATTTTTAATCTCACTTCCCCAACCAAGAATCCTTGAGTATAATTCATTAGCTGCTTTCTTTGTAAATGTTGTAGCTATTATTTCATTTGGTTCAATTCCATCAACAAATATAAACTTAAGGATTTTTAAAACCATAACTGTTGTTTTACCAGAACCAGGACCTGCAACAATAAAAAGAGACTGATCTATTGAAGAAGAGATAGCTATATTTTGATCATCATTTGACTCAATGTCTCTTCCAAGCTTTTCAACAACAATTTTTTTAAACTGATTATATTCAATCATAGACATTATTCCTAAAAGTGGATGTTTTAAAATAAATTTATAGGTTATTATATAGAAATTTGCATGTTTATTATGTAGGTTAATTTGTTTTTCATGAAATTTATATCTTAGCTATTTAAATTAAATATTAAATAATATTAAATAATCTATTTTATTATTTATTGTCCATTTGTTTAATAATTATTGTCCATTTACTTAATAACTCCACTATTATCTATTATTATCTATTATTATCCACCATTATCTATTATTATCTATTATTATCCATTATTATCTACTTATTTAATTTATTATCTTTAGAAATAATCCTATCAATTATTTTTTGGTTTTGTAATTCTCTTAAAGCATCTTTAGCTATCCAATGTGCAGCTTTTGAATCAATTTTATCGATTTCTTTCGCTTTTTCAATAGCTATTTCATTGAGTTTCATATTTTTCTTTCCAATTTGTCTTAAAGCCCAATTCACTGCTTTTTTAACGAGTTTTCTATTATCATTAGAATGTTTTTCCACTAAATCCAATAATTCAATAAATGCTTCATCTTTTTGGTTTTTATCATGAACAGCTAATGTGGCTATTAATGCGAAAGCAGCTCTTTTAACAAATTCTTTTTCACTTTCACTCCATGTTTGAATCTTTTCATATGCAAACTCAGTTTTTCTAAATAAATTAATACAACATTGATCACAAATTTCCCAGTAATCGAATTCCTCTGCCCAGTTATCCATTTGATTAGATGTCACTTCCTTTGGAACATCAACAAGCGATGCTAAGATCCTTGTTTCTCTTGTATCGATTTTCCATAAATCCAATGCTAAACTATGATTATTTTTATAATCTTTAGCTATTTTTTTAATAACTGGCATTCGAATAGCATAAGTATTTTTAGGATTTATTCCGAACCTAGCCATTCCATCTACTTGTTCAGGATCTGCAAGCTTTTCAAAGGTTTTTATTATTTTATCTATTTCATGTGAATTCTCAAATTGAGTAAAGTCAAGGTTTAGTTTATTTAGAGTCATACTTAGTTTCCTTTAAAATTTTTCCCATTATACTATTTTGTTTATTTCAATTTTTTGGAGCTATATTGAACATTACTTATATATAATTATATATTACATTATAAACTTTTTTGGCATGATTATTATGGAATTTTTAACACAAGCTCAAATAATAAAGTTTATATAATTTTAAAACATAAAAACAATAATTTATACATTAATATGGTATGTATGGGTATGTATGAGTTTATATAATGTCATATTATCCTTATGATCATTTTATCTTATTCTTAAATGTTATGATGAATACTGCAAAAAATATAAACACTAGTGATTTAATATGAGAAAATATCTAAAAATAATTTTTATTATTATACTAATAATTCCTATTATCTCTGCAGCTTTTGCAGAAACTTCAAATAATGAGTTGTTCTATCCTAGTGAAGTCCTAGAACTAATTAATCAAGAGAGAGCAAAATATAATATTGCCTCACTGATTGAGGATCAAGATTTAATGAGTGCAGCTATTATAAGATCTAGTGAAATAAGTACACTGTTTAGTCATACACGACCTGATGGAAATCGTGGACTTAGTGTTTCATCAAAAGTTTATGGTGAGAATTTAGGAGCTGGAAACTCAACGCCAAAAGATATTGTTAAAGAATGGATGAAATCTACACAAGGACACAGAGAAGCTATTCTAAATTCAAGTTACAAAACTGTTGGTATTGCTTATCTTTATAATGAAAGTGATGTTGGAGGTTATAAATACTATTGGGTTGTATTATTTGGAATACAGTCTAAATCTTTCGTTTTAAACAATAAAACTCCTCAAAATACAACTACTTCCAATACGCCTACTAATAGTATAACTCCCCAAAACACACCTACTCAAAATATATCTCTTCCAAAAATAGCTAACTTAAAAAAATTAAAGATAACAAACAATAAAATAAGTTTTAATTGGAGTAAACAGTCTGCAGCTACAGGATATCAAGTTTTTAAATATAATTCTAAAACTAAAAACTTTGAACTTTTGAAGACATTAATAGGAAATAAAAATAATTCAGTAATTATAAAATCCAAAAGTGCAACAAGCCATATTTATAAAATAAGATCGTACAAAAAATATAATAATGAAATGATTTATAGTCCAAGTAGTTCTAAGCTGAAAATAACTACAAACCCAGATAAAATTACTATTTCCAAAATAGTATCTATTAAAAATAAGATCACTATTAAATGGAATAAAGTTCCAAGAGTCACAGGATATGAAATTTACAGCAAGGATGATACAAAGTTTAAAGTCAAAAAAATTGTTAAAAAAGGAACAAACACATTTATAGATTATGGATTAAAAAATAAAAGATATTCATATAAAGTTAGAGGCTACAAGACTGTAGATGGTAAAAAGACTTATGGTTCTTTTAGTTCAGTTAAAACTAAGACAATCAAATAATATTTATTATATATTTATTATTACTTATTTTCTTTATATTTAGTACATTACTTAAAAATTGCAACATGAGATAATTTCGTGATTTTTATAAAATACTTCTTAATAACTCTTTAAATTAGATTTAAAGAGTTTTTATAAATTATTACTAAAATTTTTAAATATATGTTACAATATTTCTAATTTTTTCTAATTTTTAATTTTTTAACTTCTTCTCAAAAATTGAAATTTGTTTTAATTATAGTAATTAGGGCTATGTCAAAAACTTCATGGTTGAGATAATTTTTCCTCTTTCTTGCTCCCATTTTATTCTTTGAAGATCTAAATAGGTTGTTATTCCTTGTTCTGTCTTGTATATTTTTTTCAGGTGTCTTGGTA
>NZ_LWMT01000239.1 GCF_001639265.1 Methanobrevibacter filiformis | reverse complement strand
TTAAGTTGTATGCTTACTATATTATTATTGTCAGTGATTAATTGGTTATTGAACATATTAATTAATCTACTGACCATTATTAATAAATATTACTATTTAATTCTCTCTAATAAACTCTTACTAATCATTGCAAGTGTAAAAATCATTGTATAGATTGTTATGCTCTTATTTTTTTTAATTTTAGATTTAAAAATTTTTTTTCACAGGAGGTTTTTAGACAATAATTAAACATGTAAATAGTATTTATTAACATGAATACTAAAACATTGAAAAATAAAATGACAAGAGGTAAAATTTTGACACAAACGTTGAATTTATAAATAAGAAAACATTGAAACTATTATTATCAAATTAATTTTAATATTATTTCATATCAATTTAATCAGTGGTGTAATTAAATGATAAATAAAAAGATTATAGGAATTATAATTGTTATTATCGCAATACTTGCTATATTAGGAGCTTATTTTTCTACAAATAGTATTCAAAGTTCAGAAAATGAAAAGATAGATGCAGGATATATATCACTATCAGCAGGACATTCATTAGTATTTATAGCTAAAGAAAAAGGATATTTTGCAGAACAAGGATTAAATGTTGAGATTTTTGAGTTTCCAACTGCCAATGATGAACTTAATGCACTTTCAGCTGGAAAACTTGATGTTGCAGTTGGTGGAATTGGTGAACCATTAGTTCAAATAGATAATGGTAAAAATTTCACATTTATTGGAGGAGTAATGAGTGGAGATCATGGAATAATAGCTAAAAATAAATCAATAGCTAATGATTTGCAGAGTAATCCTGAAAGTTATAAAAAATATAAAATAGGAACTGTTAGTGGAATACCTGCTGAAGTAATCACACTTGGATATCTTAATGAACAAGCAGGAATAACTAAAGATGATTTAGATATAGTTGATTTTAAAACAGCTCCAGATATTATAAATGCAATCAAAGCTGGGAAAATTGATGTGGGCTTTGTATATCCTGCATTCCAATATTCGGCAGAGAAAGATGGTCTTGCAATAGTTAATACAACTGATGAGCTTATACCAGGTCTTCCAGATTGTAGAGTAACTATAAATTCAAAGGATTTAAACAACACAACTGCAGAAAAATGGATTAAATATGATAAAGCACTTATTAAAGCATATAACTTCTATATGAACAACCATACTGAAACATTAGATATTGCAAGTAAATATGTACCTTTAAAAGGAAAAGAGTTAGAAGTAGCAACTTATAATGATCATTTATCTCTTGTTACAGACCCATATGAAAAAGGTTCAATTAAATTCTATGAATTACTTAAACAAATAGGCTATGTAGATGGAAATGTCAATGTATCTCAACATTTCAACACTACTATATATAAAACAGCATTAGATCAAATTTTAAAGGAAGATCCAAATAATAAGAACTATCAATTCTTAAATAATCTATATGAAACCCAAAAGGTAGATTGATTAATATATCTATTATTATTATTATTATTATTATTATTATTATTATTTAATATGCTAATTTAATTTACTAATTTGGTACTATTTGATAATACTCCTTTCAATTCTTTCCAATTTTTTCATTCTTTTTTACTCCCTAACTATTAATTAAAGTGGTTCAACAATGTTAAATATAGATATAAACAATATTTCAATGATATACGAAACAAAAGATTCAAAAGTAAATGCACTTCATAATATAAATTTAGAGATAAATAGTGGAGAATTTGTTTCTATTATTGGACCTAGTGGTTGTGGTAAAAGTACACTTATCAACATAATAGCTGGAATTATAAAGCCTACAAAAGGATTCATTAAAGTTGGAGATAGAAAAGTTGAAAATCCAAACTCTGATATATCAGTAGTCTTTCAAGATTACTCACTTTTCCCATGGATGACAGCATATGATAATTTACACTTTGCAATTAAAAACACAAACAAGAATTTAACAGAAAAAGAAATCAAAGAAAAGGCTTTAAAACATTTAGAAATAATAGGACTTTCAAAATTCTCAAATAGTTTTCCAAAAGAACTATCTGGAGGAATGACTCAAAAATTAGCAATATCAAGAATGTTTGCATTAGATTCAAAGATTTTCTTATTGGACGAACCATTTGGAGCATTAGATGCACTTAATAGAATTCATATGCAGGATTTATTGATTTACCTTTGGAGAAGTGGAAATAATAATCAAACAATTCTTTACATAACTCATGATGTGGATGAGAGCATTTTTCTTTCAGATAGAATTGTTGTGATGACTCCATCTCCAGGTAAAATCAAAGAAATCATTGAAATTCCTTTTAAAAGACCTAGAAATAGAAAAGAATTAACTGGTAGTAAAGAATATCTAAGTCTTAGAAATCATATTCTTTCACTACTAACTGAAGATATGAAAGTATCTCTAAACAAACAAGAAGAACAAATGAGGAAGTATTATGATTAAAAAATTATTATCTCCTTTAAGAATTCAACAAATCATAACAATTCTAATTTTCAGTGGATTATTATTATCAATAGCTATTTTCCCAAATAATCTTCAAGAATATGCTGGAGGATTTATTTATTCAATCCTACTCCTGATTTTAATGGTTTTACTCATAGTAGAATTGTATATTACAAAAAATCCTCAAAAAATAAGTGATATATTTTTAGTAATAGCTATTTTATTTGTATTATGGGAAGTAATAACAAGATTCGCTTTAATTGATATAGTTGTATTCCCACCACCTGTTAAAGTATTTGCAGTCTATTTCACTGATTATCTGGAGATTTTACTTGGTATTGCTAACTCTTTACTTGTTCTTGGTTCTGGTTATATTTTAGCTATTATAATAGCTATTCCCTTAGGACTACTTGTTGGATGGAATAAACGATTATATGATTTATCCTATCCAATATCAAAAGGATTAAGTCCAGTTCCTCCAATGGTATATATTCCATATGCCATCATATTATTACCCTCATTTTTCCTCTCATCTGTCTTTGTAATATTCGTAGGATCTTTTTGGCCAATATTTTTAGGAGTTATAACTGGTGTTTTCAACATAGACTCTAAAATCATTAATTCAGCTAAAACCTTAGGCTTAAGTGATAAAACAATGCTAACTAAGATTCTTCTACCTGGTGCAATGCCTCACATATTCTCAGGAGCATTTATTGGTCTTATAATAGGAGTAATAACTCTTTTAATAGCTGAAGTAATTGGTTCGAGTGTAGGTATAGGATGGTACCTGCAACATCAATCTCAATTTGCTAACTACGATGCTATTCTTGCAGGAATGATTGTAATTTCAATAATGGTTATTATAATTACAACATTATTTGATAAAGTACAAAATCATGTTTTAAGATGGCAATAAGGCACTGATTTCGCAAAATGAATGTTTTAAAATGCCCACTGCAAATTTTGACAGAATCCACATTTTAAAAAGTATTTAACATCCATTAAAAATTCAAACATCACATATAACAAATGAATTAGAAATAATTATGCAGAAACATATTCAATAAAATATACAAGAAAAAATACATCTTAAAAGTGGAAAATTAAACTATTTATCTATTTAAATTTAAAAATTAAACTGTAAACGCTTTAGAATATCCTCTGCAGGATTGTCATAGTGCAGAGTATACTAAATATTATTTAACTCATATTAACTGGTTCTATATATTAAGTTGGGATTTTGCAAAATTTTCTATTTTGCGAAATCAGTGTTTTAATATGTTTTAGTATATAAACTTTACTCCAAGATTACAATAGAAAGCTTTATTTATCTAAATATTAAAAATTATAATTATCTTTAATTTATTATAAAAATTTTAGATTTCATCAACTTGTACAAGGTGATATATATGGCAGAAGAAAATAAAAATATTGAAAATGAAGAGCCAAGAATTGGCGTATATGTTTGCCATTGCGGTATAAACATCGGTGGGGTTGTTAATGTCCCTGATGTTGCTGAATACGCAAGCACTTTACCCAATGTGGTTTTAGCAAAAGATTATAAATATTATTGTTCTGATCCAGGTCAACAAGCAATCCAAGAGGATATTAAAGAACACAACTTAAATAGAATAGTTGTAGCTGCCTGTTCTCCAAGACTTCACGAAGCAACATTTAGAAGATGTGTTAGAGAAGCGGGTCTTAACCAATTTTTATTTGAGTTTGCAAACTTAAGGGAACAAGATTCATGGGTTCACATGGGTCAACCTGAAGAAGCAACTGAAAAAGCAAAAGATTTAACAAGAATGGCTATTGCAAAAGCAAGATTACTCGAACCATTAGAAGCTTCTGTAGTGTCTGTGGACAACAAAGCTTTAGTTATTGGTGGTGGAGTTGCAGGTATTCAATCTGCACTTGATTTAGCTGATATGGGATTCAAAACCTATATGGTCGAAAAACAACCTACTATCAGTGGAAGAATGGGGCAATTAGATAAAACTTTCCCAACACTTGATTGTTCAATGTGTATTCTTGCACCTAAAATGGTGGATGTAGGTAAACACGAAAATATTGAACTTTTAACCTATTCTGAAGTTAGAGAAGTACATGGTTACATTGGTAACTTCCAAGTTAAAATTGAAAGAAAACCAAGATACATAGATGAAGAGTTATGTGTTGGTTGTGGATCATGTGTTGAAGTTTGTCCTATCGAAATGCCAAATTACTTTGACGAAGGTATTGGTATGGTTAAAGCAGCATACATTCCTTTCCCACAAGCAGTTCCATTATGTGCTACTATAGACAAAGACTACTGTATTGAGTGTAAACTTTGTGATCAAATCTGTGAACGTGGAGCAGTTAAACATGATCAAGAAAGTGAATTCATTGATATTGATGTCGGTACTATTATTGTAGCTACTGGTTACGACCCATATGATCCTACAGAAAAACTTGAATATGGTTATGGTAAACACAGCAATGTTATAACAGCTATGGAAATCGAAAGAATGATCAATGCATCTGGTCCAACTGAAGGGCATGTTGTTAAACCTTCAGATAACAAATCACCTAAACGTGTTGCTTTCATCCATTGTGTTGGTTCAAGAGATGAACAAATTGGAAAACCATATTGTTCCAGAGTATGTTGTATGTACTCAATGAAAAATGCACAATTAATCATTGATCACGAAGCTGATACTGATGTAACTTTATATTACATGGATATAAGGGCATTCGGTAAAGGATTTGAAGAGTTCTACAAAAATTCCCAAGAAAAATACGGTATTAAGTTTGTAAGAGGTCGACCTGCTGAAGTTATTGAAAATCCTGATTTAAGTTTAACTGTTAGGGCTGAAGATACTTTACTCGGTAAAGTAACAGAATATGATTACGATTTAGTTGTTTTAAGTGTAGGACTCGTACCTCCTGAAGGTTCTGAAACTTTAAGACAAGAAATCGGATTATCAAAAAGTGGAGACGGTTTCTTAATGGAAGCTCACCCAAAACTCAGACCTGTTGACACATTAACTGATGGTGTATATCTTGCTGGTGTATCCCAAGGACCTAAAGATATTCCTGATGCTGTTGCTCAAGGATCTGCTGCTGCTTCTCGTGCAGCTATCCCTATGGTTAAAGGTGAAGTGGAAATCGAACCTATTGTTGCAACTACTGATAAAACTATTTGTGGTGCATGTGAGGTTTGTGTTGAACTCTGTCCATTTGGTGCAGTATCTATTGAAGAGGATCAAGCTAAAATTAATGTTGCATTATGTAAAGGATGCGGTACCTGTGTAGGTGCATGTCCATCTGGTGCTATGGATCAACAGCACTTCAAAACAGCACAAATATTTGCACAAATTGAAGCTGCACTTGAGGACATAGGTAAATAAACATATTATTAATTTTGGAGACTTTTCTCCATATTCTTTTTTATTTTTTTATTAAGTTATTATTTAATAGTTCTATAGCTTATAGCTATTAAATAATATATTTAATCTATTTTTTCTACTATTTTTGAATTTATTTTTAGTTTACAGTTTCCATATCTCTTTTTTAATATTTTTCAATATATTTAAGTATTACTTTAATATAATTAAGTATTATAACATTTATTCTTTTTTAAATTTTAGTTTAATATTTATGATTTATCTATTATCCTGTCGAATCTGTTAATTTTCAATGCTACAAATAGTACAAATAGTAAAAAATATTAACAATAAAAAATATAAATATATTTCATTGAAACAAAACTATTAGTTTATATTAGTTTATCTAATTTCAAAAACTATTGAAATGCCTATTATAGTCTAAAATCGATTTTTTGGTAATATTAATAAATTTTAATACCTTATTTTATTCTTTATATTGAAAAGACATATTAGCTAAATAAAAAATATATTAATTGCCAAAAATTTGTGCTTGGCTATAATCTAAAACATAATGGAGGTTGAGAAGTTTGAGAAGATTATCTTTAGGACGCCAAGACTTTAAAACAATACGTGAAAATGATTATATCTATGTTGATAAAACCAAACAAATTCATGAAATGATAAATAGCTCAGATATAAACTTCTTATCTCGCCCAAGACGGTTTGGAAAATCATTACTTTTAAACACATTAAAAGAGCTTTTTAAGGGAAATAAGAGTTTATTTAAGGGTCTTTATATCTATGATAAATGGGATTGGGATATGAAATATCCAGTGATACATTTGGATTTAAGTGTTAACAGTAGTAGTCCTGAAAAATTAGAATCTGCACTTACTTGGTCATTAAATAGTATAGCAAAGGATTTTGACATTACACTCTCTGCTCCAGACTTACAAAGCAAATTTAAAGAATTAATTATTAAGATAAGCAAAACACAGAACCAAAAAGTGGTTATTTTAATTGATGAGTATGATAATCCTATTATTGATAATATAAAGGACCTTAAACTTGCAGAAAATAATCGAGAAGTTTTACATGATTTTTACAGAGCTTTAAAAACAATGGATGGATATATACGCTTTATTTTTTTAACTGGTGTTTCTAAATTTGTTAATGTGTCAATATTTTCTGCATTGAACAATCCGACTGATATGACATTAGATAAAAGATTTGCAACGATATGTGGCTATACTCAGGAAGAATTAGAAGGCTATTTCAGTGAGTATATATCTAAATTAGCTGAGGAGTTATCATTTTCTTATGATGAGATTTTAGATAAAATTAAGTATTGGTATGATGGTTATAGTTGGGATGGTGAAAGTAGTGTTTATAATCCACAATCCACTATGGTCGCATTTAATCATTTAAAATTTAACGATTATTGGTTTAAAACAGGAACACCAGGATTTTTAATTGACTTCATGAAACTATATGATGCAAAACCAATTCTTGAACCAGTCATCACTGATGAAAGCTCATTTGACAGCTTTGATATTGAAAATATAAGTGAAATAGGATTATTATTTCAAACAGGATATTTAACAGTGAAAAAACTACAATTAATAGATGAAGAAGGAGAATACACATTAGCTATTCCAAATAATGAAGTTAAAAACTCAACTTTAAAACACCTTTTAAATATCTACACAAAATACCTAGATTATGACTTATTTCGATTAATAAAAGAAATGAAAAGACAATTATTTAATTTAGACGGTGTTCCATTAGAGAACAGCTTCAAAAAACTACTTGCAAACATACCATACCAATTACACATTCAAGAGGAACACTATTATCACTCATTACTTCTAACATGGCTACAACTTTTAGGATTCAATATAATAGCTGAAGATAATACAAACAAAGGCAGAATAGATGCAGTACTTACAGAAAAAAACACAGTAATAATAGCTGAATTTAAATATTCAAAACTAAAAGAAACTAAAAATAGTGAATGGATACCAGTTAAAACACCAGAACAATTATTAAAAGAAGCTAAAGACCAAATACATAGAAAAGAATACTATCAAAAATACCATGGAAAGAAGATTATACTGCTGTAAGCAGCATTCGCAGCAAAAGATATAAAAACACATTTAGAACTACGAACAAACTTTTAAAAACGAGAAATCAAAGATTTCTCTAAATTTCCTCCAGAAATAAAAGTTTAAGAAAATCAAAGATTTTCTAACTTAATAAATTAAGTTTGATCAAAACCTATTTCAAAAAATAAGTATTTCAAGTATAAGAAAATGCTTTTATTAACACATTATAGCCTTGCCTAAAATTTTACGCATAATGATTCATTATTTTCCAAAAATATGTTGATTAATATGAAAATGCCTGAAAAAATTAATACTGAATTATTTGCACCATGTGGAGTAAATTGTATAAGTTGTGAAAAATACAATAATCCATGTTCTGGGTGTTTAATAAGTGATTCAGGAAAAAGTAAAAGTACTCTAAAATGTAAAATTAAATCTTGTTTTGATAATAAAAAGTTTAAATATTGTGGTAGATGTAGTGAGTTTCCTTGTAAACTCATTAAAAAACATGATAAAAACTTTAAAAAAAGACATGGTATCAGTACTCTTGAAAGTGCAGCGAGAATTAAATACATGGGAATAAATAAAATGATGAGTGGAGATAGAGAAAAATGGATTTGTCCAAAATGTGAAGGAATAATCACTTATCAAAAGAAAACATGTAGTGAATGTAAATCATAGAGCTATTTTAAAGTGTTTAAAAATTTAACTGATTTAATTTTTATTAAGTTTTATTAAGTTTTTTTATATTATTTTTCACTGAATTTTTCGCAGTCAATTTATTAAAATTATATTTAATGTACTGATTTCGCAAAATCTTTCAATGTAGTTTAGTCAGATTAAACAATTTAAGGTGAGAATTGAGAAAATTTTTATTTTTCCAATTCAGTGTACAATTATTATTAAAGTAGCTCTGTTTCTTCAAAAATATTTTCTAATTTTTTAAGCTTTTCTTGGAGAAGTGGTTTTATTATTAATGCAAATACTACTCCAACTATTGGGAATATTAATAATAGTAATGCATCATGTATCATGACATCTATTATCGGGGCTGTGATATTTTCTCTTATTATTGCCACTCCATAGCTTACAGGCAATATGGAATGTATTGTTTGGAAAAATTTCGGCATTAATTCTATAGGATACATTCCTCCACTACCACCAATTTGGAAAACAAGGATTAATATTGCAATGAATTTCCCAACATCTCCTAAACTAGATACTAAAGAGTAAATAAATGTTGTAAAACATAAACCTAGGAATATATTCGACACTAATAGTAGAATAGGATTAAAATTTTGCACATGAATCATCAATAATCCTATTGTTAATACTGTAGTTTGTAATATGGAAATAACTTCAAATAGTAATAGCTTACCTAAATATTCTTCTAATGGTTTAACTTTTAACCCTTTCACCCTCAATGAAAACATTGAAATTGATACTAAGCTTCCAATAAATATACTTAAAGGTATATAAAATTCTGCAATTGCATCACCATAAGAATTTAATGGATGTATATCGGAATTATCAATAATCACTGGTGAATTAAAGTAATTTTCAACACCAAGAGTATTATATTGTGAAATTTTAACCATCAATGGATAATAATATTTATTAAAATAATCAACATCTGCCTTAAATGACAATCTTTGATTATTAAGACTGTTTATTTTATTATTTATTTTATTAACTTCATTATTTAATTTTTTGACTATTTCTCCAGATTGATTATGTTTATTGAGATAAGATACTACCTTCTCAGCAGTGTGATATATTACTTGTGAATCACTATAATACCTATTTAAATCATTATTAATCTCATCCATTTTTGATTCATCAGCATTTATTTTTGGTATAGCACTGTCACTCATATTTTTCGCACTACCAAATATTAATCCATTTACTGTAGATACAATTTTATTATTGATTTGTGATTGTATTTCGTTACCACCATTGCTCATTAGCTTAGTTGCTACTGGATTTGTTTTACTGTTAATTAAAAATTGAACATTTGCATGTGTTGGATCTGTAGTGTTAATTGACTCAATATTTTTCGTGAAATTTTTGTGTATAATTAGTAATCCATAGTATGAGCCATTATTTAAATTATCATAGCCATTTTCATAATTTGTTGAAATAAAATTCAATTCTTTACTTGATTCTATTTGTTTATTACTATTCTTCCAATTTCTCCATCATCATAGTTAACTATTCCTACATTCATTTGATCTAAGTTGTTATATGGATCCCAAAATGCAACAATATTCACTATACTATAAAGAGATGGTACAATGACTATAGCAATGAAAAATATAATGAGTAATTTAGATTTTGAAATGTTTTTAAGATCTTTCTTAATAATTTTTTTTATCATATACCAACCATTTTGAATTATCTTATAATAGTTATATTATAATCAGTATTAATTTTATATGATTGATATATTATTAATATTTTATTATGTGTATATATTATTTAAAAATATGTATGGAAATTATTTGATAATTATTTGTTTTAGATTTACATAGTTATCCTAGATATCATAATTATTATAATTTTCATAATTTTTCTTGTTTTTGAGAAACATAGGTTTTCAATCTTTTTCGTGAATACGTCCTTCTAAAAAATTACCTTTACTGAGATATGAATGTGTAAGTGAATAAATTTCTTTTTTAAGTGAATGTAAAGCCTTCTTATTGGTGTCTTTCAATCCTTCTAAATACAGTGATATTATTTGAGAAGAATAGCTTTCATTTGAAAATCTACAATCTAAGATAATAGAACTAAGTCCAAGATTTTTTATCATTCCTAATTCTTCCATTAAACATAAACAATCTTTATTTCTAAAATGACTCTTTTTATTAAAGTCAAATAGAACTTTATATTTGAATTTTTTTCTTTTTTTATCTTCTAATATTACATATTCTGAATTATCACTCATAACAAGATCTTTACCACTAGTTAAATTAGAGAAATCATCATTACTTATGATCACTTCTAAATTTCCATGAACAATAAGCTCAAGATCAAGATTAACACCATTTCGTACTAGTTTTGAATTTAATTCTTTGATTTCATCATATGATAGCTCTGAAGATAGTATTAAACTATTAAAACCAGATTCTTTTAAATTTTCACAAGAATAACTATTCCATATATTTAGATTATGATTTCCATAGATTTTTGTATTAAATAGATCACTAATCCCTGTAACATCACTCATAATAGATAAATGAATTCCTTGGTTTTTTAAATCATTAAAAACTTCCACAGCTTTGTGAATCTCTTGCTCTGATATAAATGTAGGTAAAACCCAAACAAGTTCAATTCCAGCTGCTTTCCAGCTTCCTTCAATTAGTAAATCTTTAATATTTTCAAAATAATCATTAGGATTACTGTAAAGGTAAGATGGATCAAAATATATTTTTGCTATAGAATATTCTGAAGCAATTTCAATAAGATTTGGATTATCTACAAATACAGATACTCCTAACTTATTATTAGTACTTGGAACTGTGTTTTCCAAATTTCCAGAATTATACTCTTTAATAAAATTATTTAAATTAATTTCTGCATTTTTGATTTGAGTTTTATCTACTTTATAGTAATTTAATAAAATTTTAGTAGCTCTATCTAATATTCCACGGCGTATTTTATTTAATTTAGATATTGGAATAAAAAGATTATCAGAGAAATTCTCCATGTCCATGTGATCAATAAAAAATGGAGTTTCTCCTGTTTTAGATAGCTGTTTTTTTATTTCGTTTATCTCAATTGGATTTTTAATAGCTTTTTCAAAAGGAAATGGTGAGGTATAGCTAAATTCAAAGTTAGTATTGTTTAAATTAAATTTAGATTTCACTCGAGGATATAAATTATTATCTAAAGTGATATCTAATGAAATAGCTATTTTAGATTGAATATGTTCTTTTTTATACTCTTTAAGATAGCTATGAATAGATTGAGAATAGCTTATAAATACTTCATCTCCTTCTCGAACATTACGTGTTGTATTAAAAATAAGATATTCATCATTTTGCTCAAGGATCTCATCAAGATATATTCCTTTAATCTTTTTACCCATTTTAAAAGCTATTCCGTCTCCTTTTTCTATTTCAACTAGGTTTTCCTTAGCTATTTTAATTCGTTTATTAGTTTTAATGTGTCTATCTGTTTCATTATATTTCTCATTTTTTTTATCTTTAGGATTTTTAGAACTACTACTTTTTTTATTTGTTTTATTTTTATTATTATTTTTATCATTTTTATTATTATATTTATTATTATTATCATCTTTCATAATGTTTCTATTTTTGGATTTCTTAGTGTATTTGTCTGTTATCTCTTCTTCATCAAGAATAGCTATTATTTTCCCAATATAAAACCCAGTATGCCCTGAACTTTCACGTCCCATAACATCTTCAGGGTTTTGATTTAGAAGATATCCTTTTGTGAATTTTCTATTGAAAACTAAATTTAAATCTTCCCTAAATCTACCTTCTTTTTCATCTAAAAGATTTCTATAGCTATTTACAATGGTTCCAACATAGTCTTCTGATTTCATTCTACCTTCTAGTTTAATAGAATTAATACCGCAACCTATAAGCTTATCTAAATCATCTGAAACATTGATGTCATGAGTGGATAATAAGTAACCTTTATCAATATTATGTCCTTTATATTTTAATGTGTACTCTCTTCTACATGGTTGAGTACAGGCTCCTCTATTACCACTTCGTCCATTGTTATACGAGGATATATAGCAATTTCCAGATATTGAATAACAAAGTGCTCCATGAGAAAATACTTCTAATTCCATGTCAATATTGTTTTCTTTTAATTTTAATTTTATGTTGTGAATTTCATCAACACTAAGTTCACGAGGAAATATAATTCTTGAGACTCCATTTTCATAAGCCCAAATTGCACTATAATAATTGTTCAATGCCATTTGAGTTGATGCATGGATTTTCATCTTTGGAAAAACAGATTTAATTAATTTCAAAACTCCAAAATCTTGAACAATAACTGCATCAACACCTATTTTATAAAGTTTAAATAAGTATTTTAAGAGAGTTACTACTTCAAAATCGTTTATTAGAGTATTTACAGTGATAAATACTTTAGTATTATTTAAATGAGCATATTCTACACTTTTTCTGATTTCTTCTACACTAAAATTTTCTGCATATGCTCTAGCTCCGAATTTTTCCCCTGCTAAATAAACTGCATCAGCACCTAAATTAACTGCAATTTTGAAAACATCATATGAGCCTGCGGGAGCTAATAATTCCATTACCATATATAAAACCTCTATCTTTACAGTAATATAAGTATATGGAGGGGATAACTTTAATACTTTCCTTATAGTGAAACCATATAAAGGGATATAAATAGTATTTTCATCGAAATTTTTCAATTGCAATTGATTGATTTTTACTGTCAGATTCTTTGATAGCTATTTTTTTAAGAAGGTTTGTATCTGAAATTTTCATAATTATTTTTTGATTTCTTTTAATTATGCTTAGTTTTAAATATTATGGGGTATAACATATTAGTTAATGATTTTTTACTTTTGTTGAGTTAATGTTTATGGTTTTACATGAAGATAGTATTGGTCAAAACATTTTTGTTTCCTTTGGATATTGAGAATCATATTTGTTTTTATATATGAGAAATTGGCTGATTAATATTATTTTAGTGAATTAGATAATTAATAAAGAAGGAATAATATTGGATTTAATTAATAAGTTAAAGATTTCTCAAGGACAGTTTTTTGCAATTTTAACAGCACTATCAGCAACAGTTTTAATTGTCAGTAATCTTGCTAGTACTAAAATGTTTGATTTCTTTTCAACAGGCTTAGTTTGGGACGGTGGTGCAATATTGTTTCCTCTTTCTTATATTATAGGGGATATAACCACTGAGTTTTTTGGTTTTGAGAGAACAAAAAAAGTCATTTGGACATCTTTTGCAATGAATTTAATCGCTGTTTTAGCATTGTTTATTGTTCAAATTTTGCCTCCAGGTCCAGGATGGGAAAATCAACTAGCATATGAAACAATCATAGGGTTCATGCCACGTATTGTTGCTGGTAGTTTGATTGCATTTGTAAGTGGACAAATTCTTAACTCTTTTGTTTTTGTTAAAATTAAAGAAATTACTAAAGGTAAACACTTTTGGCAGCGAGCAATTGGTTCAAGTTTAGTTGGCGACTTGGTTGATACCCTGATTTTCACAACAATTGCATTCATTGGTACAATTTCAACCACCCAATTTATTGGATTGTTGATTATAGCATATGTTTCAAAAATTGCTGGTGAAACTATACTACTACCTGTGACTTATGCTGTTGTTAATATATTTAAAAAATTGGTGGACAATGAAACAGAATCAGTTTAGCTTTGAAATTACTACTAAGATTCCTGATGCATTAGGTAGAGCAGGTATTATCCATACTCCCCATGGTGATATCCATACACCAGCTTTTGTAGTTGTTGGTACATATGCAAAAGTTAGGTTTTTACCATCCTCCAAATTCCATAGAATCAATGCTCAAGCAATGATTAGTAATGGATTTCATTTATCAAAATTTGCAGATGAAATTGAAAAAGCTGGAGGATTGTCTAAATATTCGCTTTATAATTGTCCTACCATAACTGATAGTGGAGGATTTCAAGTCATGTCATTTGGAAGTGGCTTAGGTAAGGTGGTTTCTATGGACAAGCGAAACATTGCTCGCGAACAATTTAAAACAGAAAATAAAAAGCGACTAGCAAGGGTAAGTGAAGAGGGAGTATATTTCAAAACAAAGGATACTGACCCAGAAAAGCTTTTCACACCTGAATACTCCATGAAATTTCAACATAAGATTGGTGCTGATATCATCATGTCCTTTGATGAGCTAACTAACATTGGTGATAGTAGGGAATATAATGAAGAAGCACTTAATCGTACTTATAGATGGGCAGAAAGGTGTTTGGATGAACATCAAAAATTGACTCATGAGAGAATTGATAAACCTTATCAAGGACTTTATGCTGTACTGCAAGGTGCACATTACCAAGATTTACGAGAAAAAGCTGCTCGTGATTTAGGAGCAATGAATTTTGATGGATATGGTTTAGGCGGTGCCTTTGAAAAAGAACATCTATCAGATATTTTGTTTTGGTGTAACAGAATTTTACCAGAATCAAAACCTCGCCATCTACTTGGTCTTTCTAAACCAGATGATATTTTTGTTGGAGTAGAAAATGGATGTGACACTTTTGATTGTGTGGCACCAACTCGAGAGGCAAGGCATGGAAAAATTTACACTCCAGATGGTGATATTAATCTGAGAAATGCAAAATTTGCAGATGATCCCTCTCCATTGTTTGAGGGTTGCCAATGTCCAACTTGTAAATCCAACTATTCTCGAGAGGAAATTCGTAAATTATTAAAAAATAATGGTGGTTTAAAAACTGCAAAACAAATTGAGGAAGATAAACAACTTGCTATGGAACTTTTAACAACTCACAATGTGTATTTCATAATCAAACTCACTCAACAAATCCGTCAATCTATACATGATCAAAATTTTTTTAATTTCCGTGATAAATGGTTAAAAAGATATTATTCATAAATATAACAATCGATATCTATATATTAGATGCTTCAATAGCTATTTCTAGAGATTATTTATTATTTACAGAAATTTTTGGAGTTTTATTGTATTTGAAACAAACTTTTGAAAAAAGTTTGAACAAAAACTATTCCAAAATTTAAGCATTTTAAACATAAGAAATGCTTTTATTAATTTTAAAAAATTTAGAAAATAATTTTTTTTAAAATTCTATTTAAATAGCTATTGTTATTTCATCATAATTTAAGTAAGGTGTTTTACGGTTTTTAATCCCTTCTTTAAGTTCTATTAATCCTGTTTCAGAGAGATTTTTCACCTTTGGTTGCACTACACTAATATCTCTATTTACTAATCTTGCTAATTCTCTAATTGATTCAGGATGTTTTCTTTTAATTGTAGTTAATAATTCTATTTCAATTTCTCCTATTGTTAAGCTATCTGTGATTATACTTGTTGTTCTATCAATTGTTTCATCTAAATTATCTTTATGGTATTTCCAAGCTTCTAAATCCACATGATAAATCATCTTGTTAATTATTTTAAACTTTTTTTCAAGTTCTTTAATTGATCCATATGTTTTTTCCATTTCTTTTATAAATTCTTTTCCTGTTTGATGTTTATTTAAGCTTATCATCATTTTTTCAACTCCTTAATGAGTTTATTTAATTTCAATCCTTTATTGTTATCAATGTGATTATGAACTATATTGAAAACTGTGATTAAATCAGTTTCATTTATTTCTTCTTTCATATAATGTTTATCACTATTGGGATGTATATGGGCTTTTTCTAGATGATAATCATCTATTAATATATTGTCGGGCATAAAAAAATAAATTACTTATTTTAACATTGTCTAAAATTTAATATAATGATTTGGCACTAGTTTAAGAAAGTGACTTATTTTATTTTTTGTCATGATACTCACTTGGGATTTACACAATGTTTACTTCTTATTTGGCGATTTTTTCTCATTATTTCTAAATTAGCTATATTTATATAATATATTATATAAAATAATATTATATGTTATATCACATTGTAATTAAAATATGAGGTAAACCATTATGTCAATTCAAAAAAGTAAAAATCCAAAGAATAAGCCTGTATCTGTTTATTTAGGTAAATTTGAAACTGAAAAATTAAATAAGTTAATGAAATTGACAGGTTTCAATCAATCTGAAACTATAAGAAGATTAATTAACAATGCAGATATTAATTCAATTGAAACAATAGATGATAAAGTCAAAAGACTAAGTAAAGGTCGTTTAGAAGTAGTTAATCCAAAAATACCACAAGAATTTAAAGATAAATATTCTAATTTAACAACAGATGACTTAATTGGTGTTGGCACTGTTCCAGATAGTGAGCAACCATTTGATCCTGTAAAAGCTGTTAAAGATATAAGATCAAGAAAAGGTAGATAGCTATGATTTTTTTTGATGCTAATTTCATAATTAGTTTATACATTAAAAAACATAAATATCATCATAGGGCTGTTGAAATGTGGAATGATATAAAAGAGGATAAAGAAGAGAGGATTATATCTAATTTAATTATTCCTGAAGTTATAACGGTTTTAAATGTTAAACTAAAACAAGATAAGGATATATTAAATAAAGTATTTTATGCTATGTTAACAGATTTTACTATTGTAAATGATTTAGATTCTTATTATAATGGATTTTTAAATGTTTTAAAACATAAAAATAGATTACCTCTCTTTGATGGTGTTTATATGGCTATTATGGAAGATTTAGAGATAAAAAAAATAGCTTCTTTTGATAAACACTTTGATGATATAAAAGGAATTTCAAGAATAGGTTAAATTAGAATAAAAAAGAGTTACTTGTAAAAATTCTTTATTTTTTCTTAAATTAATCATGTCTCATTATCCTATCTTTATTTTCAAAGAGTTAAACTCCTAATGAAGCTAAAGAAATGACATTGATTCCATCAGCTCGAGTATAACTTATTCCTGTCCCTGTGATTATATTTAGTGATTTTGGTGGTTTAACTTTTGTTTTGTCTAAGTTTGAAACAAGTTTATGAAGGTTTTTAGCTGCATCTTCAATTTGCCCAATGCCTAACTTTATTTCAAAAGCAATCCAATCACCATTATATTTTTGCACAATAGCATCTACCTCTAAACCATAGGAGTCTTGATAATAGTAAACCTTTGCATCATTTGCCTGTGCATAAATTCTCAGGTCATGTGTTACTAATGATTCAAATAAAAAGCCTACAAAATTGAGATCATCAAGTAAAGAGTCAAAATCAGCACCAAGTGCTGCAACTGAGAGGGAAACATCTGCGAAATGGTATTTTGGTCTTTTACGTAATGATGCCGAGGAACGAATATGTGTATTCCATGCTGGTTGTTCTTCGATGATCATCAAACGTTTCAATGCATCAAGATATTCATAAATACTAGGGCGCGAAAGGATATTGTTTTCTTTTTTTCGAATATCTGACTCTAAAGTTTTAATATTTACTATAGTTGCCGTATTTCGAGCAATAGAACGTAATAAATTTTGTACTTTCAGAGGGTCACGTTTTACATTGGAAATTCTACGCATGTCTACTTCACTAAGCAAATCAATGTATGCTCGATTCAAGTAGGTAGCTTGACTTATTTTTTTACCTAGTATTGGCTGTGCAATAATTATTTTTTGATTCTTTTTAGTTATGCTTAGTTTTAAATATTATGGGGTGTAATATAGTATTAATGTTTTTTAGTTTTTGTTGAGTTGGTGTTTATGGTTTTGCATGAAGATAGTATTGGTCAGGTGTTTTTACTTCCTTTAAATTTGAGGGACTTTATTCCAGATAATCATATTTGTTTTTTTATTGAGGAATTGGTTAGTCGGTATGATTTTGGTGATTTGCATTCTAAATATGCGGATACTCCAGGTAAGAAAGCTTATTCTAGGA
>NZ_LWMT01000238.1 GCF_001639265.1 Methanobrevibacter filiformis | reverse complement strand
AACCCCACCAAGAAAAAATAGAACCAATTGTAGAAGAAGTTTCTGAAATAAGAAAAAAATAAAGAAGCAATGTTTAATTTAAGGCAATTCTATAGAATCGATTAAATCCTTAACTTAACAGCTGTGGTTTAAGCTCAATAATTTTCTAAGTATTACTTCACCACTAACTTTAAAATATGAAGATAATCTCTTTATTTGAGTATCATCCCATGTACTAATATCATCTTCTTTTATTTTTATCTCAAAAGTATTTGTAGGCACTAAAATTTCAGCTGCGACTGCATTACAAAATACTTCTGTTTTATTTTTTAACTTGAAATTATTGATATTACTGATTCCTTCTTTTTTAATAATAAGATGTACAAGTTCATGGAAAAGAGTAAATTTTTTACCATTAAGATTTTCTTTACCATTAATTCCAATTATAGGTAATTTATCATGATATAATGCATATCCTCTCATTTCATTAGGTTTTATTCCATAAAATTGAAATACTAAAATATCTAAACTTTCAATTTTTTCAATCCAATAGTCTAATGAGTTTTTCCCATTTTTTAAAGTATCAATTTTTGCTTTAGTAATTCCAAGTTTATCTCTTACATATTCTGCAAGTTCTTTAACATTTTTTTCATTAAAATTAAAATTAAAATTATGAATTTCATAATCTTCTAAATCTTCTTCAAGTATGATAAAATTTTTTCTTTTGTTTTGGGCATTAATAACTTCTTTTATTATCAATGGAGACAATTCGTTTTCTTTACTATCAACTGTTCTAAAATCAGGAGTATGATATTCCTCATAAGAAGGATTGTTTACATTGAAAAAGAACATAGGGGAGCGATTATAATAATCTGATAATTTAATTAGATTATCATGTTCTATATATCCATGTTCCTCCCAATTTTGTATTTTTTGAGAATCTACATTTAATTTTTTAGCTATATCTCTTGTGTGATAATTTGACATTTTTCTAGCCCAAGCTAACCATTTTCCATTTGTTTTTAGTTTAGTTGAACTCACTTTAACCATGTCTCCAAAGATTTTTCCAATTAATTTATAATTAGTTAGTTTAATTAGTTATTAAATATAAACTTTGACATATATATTTTTAGTGGTTATCTAAAAAAGCATTATATCATTATAAATAGCTTATTTTCTTAGAAAATAAAAAATAAGAGAATTTTAGTTATGTTATGAACTTAAATCAAAATTTTAATGAAATATTTAGGATTGTCTATAATTAAACTTGTTAATTTTAAATAGAATAAATGAATTATTATGCGAAAATTTTAGGTTGTTATATTATAAATAGCTATAATAATAAATAATTAATTAATATATAGATTTTGTAAAATCTCTGATTTTAAGAAATCAGTGTTAAATTAAAAGGTGATAAATTGAATAAAAAAACTGGAAAATTATATGGAATTGGAGTAGGACCTGGAAACACTGAATTATTAACTATTAAAGCAAATAAAATTCTAAACAACATTCCAGTAATTTGTTCACCAAAATCATCTGCTAAACGAGAAAGCATTGCCCTATCGATTGTAAAACCATTAATTGAAAATAAAATAGCTAAATCAGAAATTGAAATAATAGAACCAGTATTTCCTATGACAGAAGACAATGATGAACTTGAAAAGCATTGGAAATTAGCCGCAGATTTAATAGCTAAAAAATTAGATGGAGGTTATGATGTTGGATTTATAACATTAGGAGACCCATCAATTTTTAGTACTTTCTCATATATTCAGAAAAAATTAGAACATAGGTATGAAATTGAAATGGTTCCAGGAATAACCTCATTTACAGCATGTGCATCAAGTATTGGGAAACCATTAGTTGAAAAAGATGAAGTTTTAGTTATAGTCCCAAAAATCGATGATCGATTTGAAAATCTATTGGATAATGGAAATTCTATTGTTTTAATGAAAGCTTCCAGAAATACTAGAGAATTAGAAGAAAAAGTATTGAAACATGACAAAGAAGAAATAATTTCAGTAGAAAATGCTACACAAAAGGATGAAAAAATAATAAAAGGTTTTTCAACTGATAAACCCTATTTAACAACAACGATTATTAAATCATCTGAAAAATAAGAACATATGCTACTAATCAATGTTAAAGCAATAATAATCAATAAAAAAAGAATAATGCAGAATATTCATGGGAATTTTAATCTTTATATTTCAAAAATAAGATAACAAAATCAATATATAATTTTAGTCAATTCAACCATAAGTTAATATACAATCTAAAGGATTAATTCATTGATGGAATCTAGCTTCCACCTAATGAATTTAAACACAATCCTTTAATAACATGGGTTGTTTTTAAGATATTAACTATGTTAAATTAAGATACTATGTTAAATTAAAGTCCATTTGGATATATGGGAGTTATATAATGCTTAATTATGTAAGAGGCTCTATTTCAAATATACAGGATTCATCACCCATACAGTTACAGTTGACTTCAACTACATCAACTTCTTTCTTCAAATAGCTAGTAAATAAAGCGTTTAACATTCCACTATTTACAAGACAGGCTGGTTTACCTGTTTTTGGAAGTAACGTGCATTCAAAACATTCATCTTTTTTTACAGTGATCTTTTCTCCATTAACTGAGAAAGATAAATCGCCTAAACTATTTTCTTTCCAGAAATTAGTTAAATTTGCGATGAATTCATCAAAATCATCTGCTTTTAGAGTATCATATATAGAGTAACCTATTTTAACACCAGTAGCATACAATAAAGGATCTATATTGATTCCTTCTTGAATAAGTGTTGATCTTAGTGTATGGAACCCTAATTTTGAAAAGTCTAAATTCTCGCCTGTGTCAACTAAATTCTCAATCAAATAATTAGTTTTCTGTTCTTCTAGTTCCACAGGTTCTGGAGGTTTAATTTCACCTAAAAATCGGGAATTAATGTAAAAAATCTTTTTTCTTTGATCTTCAGGATTAATTTTAAAAGAAATTACTCCATCGTTTCGTAAAGCTTTAAGATGAACTGAAACTGTTGACTTGGATTTTCCAATGTTTCTAACAATTTCATCAAATTCCATTTCACTTTCTTTAAGCATAGAAAGAATCATGAGCTTTACTGGACTTTTAACAACGTTAACGCCTGATCCCCAAGACCCTGTTGAGAATATTTTTATTGGTTTTTGTTTTTTTAATTCTTTTATATCAGTAGATTTCATGTTTATGCACCATCTTATGAAACCATTAATTAATAACAACTATGTACTAACAATAGTAATAAATAGAGCATAGCAGTAATACAAGTAGTAGTAACTACTGTATTAACAACTACAGTAATAAATAATAGCTAATTTATAAATGACAACTTTTTAAGAGTTATTATAATAGTTATTCAGATTATTCACAGAACATGTAACTTAGTAATAATTAATATAATAACATTAATATTACTAACATATCCATAACTTGAACAACAAGCTATAAATTTTAATAAAGTTTTTTCATTATTGTAACAATATGATTTATTATAATAACTATTATATAAAATTATCAAATTTAGTTAAATTAAAAGATAATTCTAAATTTAGTTAAGATTTATGATACTAATACATTATAATTTGTATTACAATGTATATATTTTATAGAAATTAAATTTTTGAATAATATGATAGATATAAATGTTTATATTAAAAACGGGTATACAATATTTCATACCATATACATTATTATAATTAATTATTAAACTAATAATCAACATATTTGTATAATAACTAATTAGTACAGCGGATTATAGTACATGAACAATTAATATATTATGTAATCATCAAACAACATTTTCAAAATCTTAAAACTTCTATTTATTCTATTATTAAATTTCATTATATAAAAGAGTATCATTTGAAATTGAAATCATACGAAAATATTAAAATATATAATTAATTCATAGTGTAGAATAAATAATATAGATATATTGACCTATTTAACTAAACACTATTATTATAATTGATAATATTTCATATATATACTTTACAGTTTATAGAAAATTATGAGAAACCAATAATAACCAATGAAACTTATACAAAAAATGAGAGTAAATTTAAGAATGTAAACTATTTTAAACAGATATAAATAATTTAGTTCGTAATTTAGTTCGTAGTTAACTATTTAAGCAATAATTTAGAATATAAATATTGCAATTAACCAATTAGTTAATAGGAGAATATAATTATGTCAGTTAAAAATACACATAAAATAGGCGTTACTAAAGATACAGTTGTTGAAAAAGAAGTACAAGCTAACTTTACAGGTGAAACCCAAGAAGTGGGAATATATTTAGCTATGGCAAGACAAGCTACAAGAGAAGGATTACCAGAAATTGCCGAAGTTTTAAAAAGGTTAGCATATGAAGAAGCTGAACATGCTGCAAGATTTGCTGAATTAAATGGTATAATCAAACCAACCTTAAAAGAAAACCTAGAAATAATGCTTGAAGGCGAACAAAACGCAAATAAAGAGAAAAAAGCAGCAAGCGAAAAATCCAAAGAAGCAAACTTAGAAGACCCTGCTGATTTCTTCAACGAAAGCTCAAAAGATGAAGGACGTCATGCAAAAGCATTAGAAGGGATTTTAAAAAGATATTTCTAAATAAATTAAATAATTTTCCTTATTACTTATATTTTTACATTTTAAATTCAATAAATAGCTATTTTTAAATTTACAATACCAATATATAATTTACTTGTAAGATTGTAATAAAATATATTTAATACTTTTTTAAATATTATTAATACTATAATATATGGTGATGAAATGGTGAGTATGAAATTATGAAAATAGCTATTATAAGAGATAACGTCTATGGAACTTCAACATACTATAAATTAAACTTACCTTTTAACTGTGAAGATATACAAATAATATCTCCAAAAGAGAGATTTGTAGAGGAAATTAATTTAGATAAAAACCTTATTAAAAAATTAAAAAAGTTTGATATTTTAATAATGTATGTAAAACATCAAGATATGGCACTTGAAATAGTTGATAGCTTAAAAAATAAAAATTTATTAATATTAATTGGTATATGGAATGGTTTAGGATTTAAAAAACAGATAACTAAATATGAGAATGTTTTTATTTTAAATAAAATTGGAATTAGGATTAAAAATGATCTAAAATATGAAAAACTGTTACATATACTTAAAAAAGCAAAAGTTAGAAAAAGTTGTCAAGGAGAGCATTTTATTGAATTATAATAAGAAATAGTAATAATATACTTAAAAATAATAATAATTAAAGTAATATAATAATTAAAGTAATAATATACTTAAAAATAATAATAATTAAAGTAATAACATCAAAAAATGAAACAAATATGAATATAATTATCTAGATTAATAATTATTTTTTAAATAAATCCATAAACAATATTAATTACTATAATAGCTATTAAAAGAGACGAAATAACATTCATAAATATGTTAACATATTTTTCTGGTAATTTCCATCCTAGCAGATCTCTTAATAAGTGACCACCATCTAATCCTCTTATTGGAAGGAGATTAAATAAACCAACTGAGAAATTCAACATAAAGATCCATTGGAATAGTTCAAGTAAATAAAACCAGATCCATGGGATTTGATTTCCCCAAATATCAGTTGTACTCTTTTTAACTTGATAATTTTTTGATGACATAACTCCCATATATCCTCTTGAAGAATTTTGAGGATTTTTTCCAGTTTTTACAATATAATTACCCTGATCTGTTGATATATCCAAATTTTGATTAGGCTTTACATTGGAAAGTGTGTTCATATAGATCTCACTATCTGAAATATTTACTCCATTAATTGCCTTAATAATCATTCCAGACTCTAAAATATTCTTTGAAGGAGAATTATCTAAAACTTCATTTATTTTTACACCATCTTCTTGAAATGTTCCTGTAATTGCTACATTTGAAATAAGTAATGTAATAACTATTGCAATGAGAGCTAAGGACATGTTAGCTACTGATCCTGCAGCAAAAACTCTCATTCTTGAAGTTCGTGGAGCTTTTTTTAATTCCTCATCATTAGGCTCTACAAATGCACCAGGTAAAATCGCGAACATGAATAATCCAATAGATTTTACATTTATTTTTTCAGTTATCGCAAGAATTCCATGGGAAAATTCATGTATAATAAGTACAGTTGCAAGTCCAATAATCCCATAACCAAATGGCACGAATATTGGAGATCCAGGTATTTGAACTCCAGGAATAACGATAGAAACTGAAGGATTTGTTGCTATTGTTGAAAGAGATGTAATAATAAAGTAAAGTATTACAACCATACCAATAAATGATACAACAATCCCAACATTCATAAACCATTTCCAGAATCTTGGAGAAATGTTAGCTAACCTCTTAACAAAACCTGTGAGTCGTGTAGTTTTCCACATTAAAGTAGGAAACTTAACGTCCACCCCATATTTCTCAATTCGCTTTTTAAATATTAAAGCAATAACCCAAATAGCCACAAAAGCTATTAAATAATAATATATTCCATTCATTTTTTTAACACACTCATAAAAAGATGATTTTTCATTTAATATTAATTTAATTATTTAATTGTTTTATCTTATTTAATTGTTTTATCTTATTTTAATTCTTAATTTTTTGTTTTAAATAAATTGTAAATATCTTTAAATAAATGTATGCCATTTACAAGTCTAGTTAAGACTGACAAATGCTTGACGAATTTAGTTAATTTTAAAAACTTTAGGAATTTCAGCCCTCTAAGGAAACTAATAGGTATTAAATTTATTATTAGAAATATTATATTCTTAACTAATGCCCAATCCAACTTTTTATCTTTATAAATGTCAATACATGTATCTACAAAAAATGATAATAATGATAATAGTGATAATAATATCATGTAACCAATAATCATGCCTAAATTATCTGTTATAAAACTATGAGTATACCTAGAAAATCATCATAAACATCAACAAATGTTAGCATAAAATAAACTCATCCCAATTATTTATTGATTGCATATAATTAACATTAAGTTTTATTATTTATATTATTATTTATAATTGCCTTAACTAACGAATAATTTACTTTAATTTTAATATATATTATATTTTTTCTCCATTAATTGTTAAGTATTGTTAAGTCAATAGTATTAGAATCAATATTAAAAAATAGGTAAAAAGTAATAATTAAATAGTATTAATTATTTATTAAATAAAGTTTAATCAATTATTAAGTAATATCTAAATCATCAATTAAATTAAAAATTAAAGTTTAATGAATCAAAAAAGATAATATCAACTTCATCTCCTTTATAAATACCTTCTTGGTTTTCATCAATTATTAAATAGCTATTTGCTTCTACCATAGACCTTATAATTCCTGAACCTTTGTTAAGAGCATGTTTAACAGTGTTATCACTAGTAAATGCTCTTACATAATCAGTTCTTCCTAGATTAGATGGTATTTTAACACCTGAAGTTCCTTTAATTATTTTATAGGAGAAGTCTATGTTTTGCATTTTAAATAGATAGTGTCTAAGAAAAATATCAAATTGTGCCATCGCTGCAACAGGATATCCTGAAAGCATGAATATTGGAGTTTCATTTATCATTCCAAAGCCTATAGGTTTACCTGGTCTAATAGCTACGCCATGAAACATTACTTCTCCGATAGCATCTACTGCATCAACTACAACATCACCTTTACTAATAGCTGTTCCTCCAGTTGTAATTAAAAGATCATAATTATTGGATTCTTTTAAAAGAAGATCTTTAACATCTTCAAAATCATCACGAGCATGTGTTATTTCAATATCAGCCCCTGCACTTTTTATCATTGAAGTTATTGTATATTGATTGGAATTTATGATTTGTGCTTTATCAATAGTTGGCGCAGGATCTACTAATTCATTTCCTGTAATTATTAACTTGATTTTTGGTTTTTTATAAACACTGATTTCATAAAATCCTGCAGAAGCTATTAAACCTAATTCTTGAGGTCTGAGAACAGTTTTATCCCTAACTATTATATCTCCTATTTGGATATCTTCCCCTAGTGGTGCAATGTTCTCCATAGGTGTGACTTGAGAGTGAATTTCAAGATCATCCCCATCAGATAAAGTGTATTCTTCCATTAAAACTCCTGTTGCACCATCTGGAACAGGTGATCCTGTAGCTACTTTAATAGCTTCACCTTTAGCTATTTTTTTAGTTGAATACTCTCCAGCACCAATTCTATCAATTATTTTAAGATTTATTGTGTTAGAATTTGAAGCTCCAAAAGTATCTTCAGCTATAACTGCATAACCATCCATAGCAGATTTATCAAATGGTGGAGAATTATGTAATGATTTAATTTCCTCAGCTAACACCCTTAAATAACCATCATGAAGATTAATAACTTCTTTTTTCGTGACTTTTTGATGATTATTTACAATTTCTCTTGCTTCTTTTAATGGAATAAACTTTGATAACAGCATATTATGACCCAAACAACTATATTTATTATCTTTACTGAATTCATTATGCCATGTGTTTTTCAATTACATCATAATAGCTATCTTTTAATGTGTTGATTGACAATTTAGCTATTTCTATATCTTTTTCTTTGAAGATAAGGTCAGTTCCTTTAACCTCACCAATACATGCTCCAAGTGATCCTAATTTTTCCATAACACTATCGAATACATTTGATTTTACAGTTATTAAAAATCTTCCTTGTGATTCTGAAAATAGCTTGTTAATTGGACTTATTTCTGTGTCTATTGGAATATTTGAAATATCTACTTCTGCCCCTATATTTCCACTTAATACCATTTCAGATAAAGCAATAGCTATTCCTCCTGCAGATAAATCGTGAATAGCTGTTATACTATCACAATTATCATTAGAATCATTATTTATGAGTTCCAATATCATCTTAGAAGATTCTATTTCCTTATTTATCCTTATCTTTGGAGCCTTTCCTTGCTCAAGATTATGAATTGTTCTATGATATTCAGAGCCATCTAGTTCATCATATGTTTTACCAATAAGGATTATTTTATCTCCCTCTTCCTTAAAGTCCATTGTTCTAATATTGTTTATATCCATTACTCCAACTACTCCTACAACAGGCGAAGGATTGATTTTAATCCCTTCAGTTTCATTATAAAAACTTACATTTCCACTGATAATTGGAGTTTTAAATTTACTTGCTAAATCTGACATTCCTCTTATACATTCCTTAAATTGCCACAATATTTCTGGTGTTTCTGGATTTCCAAAGTTTAGACAATCAACAACTGCATAAGGTGAAGCCCCCATTGAAACTACATTACGAATAGCTTCAGCTACAGAGTTTGCTCCGCCATCATATGGAGATAGTTTTGTGTAAATACTGTTACAATCGCAACTTAAAGCAATAGCTGTCTTATCATCGATTTTAAGAACTGCTGCATCATCACCTGGCTTTACAACTGTTCTAATTTGAACTTCATGGTCATACTGTTTGTAAACCCACTTTTTACTAGCTATATTTGGTGATGATAAAATATTTAATATAGTTTCAGCTATTGGAGTGTCTTCCACTTTAATATATCTTTTAGAACTTGTTGGCTCTTTTGTTGGTCTATTTAAATGTGGAGGATCTGCAAGTAAGTTTGCAGGTAAATCTGCAATAGGTTTTCCATTATCTAAAATGACCATATTATCAGAATCTACTACTTCTCCAATCACTGCTGATGGAATTTCGTATTTTTCACATATTTCAGTAGCTATTTCAACATGTTTAGGATTCATTACAAATATCATTCTCTCTTGAGATTCTGAAAGCATTATTTCATATGGTGTCATTTCAGATTCCCTAAGTGGAATATTTTCAAGTTTGACTGATGCACCATTTCCACATTTATCAACTAATTCACTGATACAACAAGTTAAACCACCACCACCTAAATCTTTAACACCTGAAACATTTATTGTGTCTAAAATTTTAAGAGATGCTTCAAGAACTTTTTTCTTGGTAAATGGATCTGCTACTTGAACCGCAGGTTTATCTTCAATCTCTGATTTAGATGTTAGCTCTTCTGAAGCAAATGTCACTCCATGTATACCATCACGACCTGTTGTTCCTCCCATAAGGAAGAATATATCCCCTACATTTGGAGCTATTCCTTTTACAATATCCTTTTTTGGAACAAGCCCTGCACACATTACATTAACTAATGGATTTGCTTTAAAAGAATCATCAAATTCAACTTCTCCTCCAACTGTTGGAACACCTACACGATTTCCGTAATCAGAAATCCCCTTAACAACGTGTTCAAATAAGTATCGTGATTTTTCATCCTCAAGTGAGCCAAAACGTATAGAATCCAAAAGTGCTATTGGCATTGCTCCCATTGATATAATATCTCTAAGTATTCCACCAATACCTGTTCCAGATCCCCCATAAGGTTCAATAGCTGATGGATGATTATGACTTTCAATTCCAACAGCTAATGCAAGATCATCAGTAATAGAAACCATTCCAGCATCGTCTCCAGGACCCATAATTATGTTTTCACCTTCAGTTGGAAACATACCTAAAAAAGGTCTACTACTTTTATAAGAACAATGCTCTGAAAACATAACATCGAGCATGCCCTCTTCCAATGCATTAGGCTCCCTATTAATTTTTTCTCTTATATAATCCATTTCAGAATCCATTAAAGTCATTATAACACCGATTAAAATATTGGACACAAAAATTGGGAAATTTTTTATTCATTTAAAATCAGAGATTTTCAATGTTAGAAAATCTTCGATTTTTTAAAATTGCAGATTTTAAAAGCTAGAGAAAAGATTTTATCTTTTTTCCTGTTTTTATCTTTTTTCGTTTCTTAAATTTCCAATTCAGCGAATAAATATAAATATTAAATTTTATAAATATTAAATTTTAAAAAATATAAAATATTAAAATTTTAGTTATGATTATCTTATTTATATGATTTTAGTTTTATTATATTTAATCATTAAATAATATTTATTCATTAAATAATAATATTATATTATTATTACAAAATAGTAATTTAGTATTAACCATAATTATTAATTTAAATATAATATAAATATGTTTTAGTTTGTTTTAATTTATTTTAATTTATTTTAGAGATTTTTATTCCTTAGATTTTTTAATAGGCTGACGGATAATTGTTTTAAGTTTTTCTTCCTCAGTACGTCGTTTATCACTTAAATATATTTCATGATGTTTACCATTGAATTCATACTTATGTTTTATAATATCTTGATGTATTTTATCAACTACTGGTCCTTCTTCACTATATGAACCAATGTATAATATTTGAGCAGATAATCCTTCTTCAATTTCTCTAAATTCTATTTTCTCTAATGATGGCAAATCCTTTTTCTTTGAAGTTTCTTCAATTCCTTGTTTTATATGGTCTAATTTTACAAAATTAGGTTGCATGATTAAACTTGTCCATTTCCAATTGGATTTATCATTCATTGAGAAATTTTCTAAATTATCTCCATACCAAAGACCTTCTAAAGGCATGACAACATAGTCTTTCTTATGTTCTTTTTTCATTATAAATTTTGTTTTAAAAGAGACACTCATTAATGCTTCAATTGAGTCCTTATATTCTTGTGAAGTATTAGGATCACCCTTACCATCAATAGCTAAATAATTTAACTTTGGAACTTCTACATAGGATATTTTATTAGGTGGTAATTTATATAATTCTTTAAATTCTTTTTTCAAATCGATTTTTATCATTTTGTTACCATTATTCTTTATTTCAATCATATATAATGTTTATAGTGTTTTTAGTACTTAATATTCTCTTTTATTGATATCAACTACTAAAGACACTTGATAAATAATTATTATGTTTATTTAAAATAATGTTTATTTAAAATATGTCTTTTCAGCTAAATTAAATTTCTAATTATTTATTTAATATTTATTATTTAATATTTGATAAAAATATTATCAATGTAAATTAAAAATATTGATAAATTATAAAATTAATATATATTTTATATAGTAGCACTAATTTATATGATAAAAATATTATATTAATAAAAATAATATAAATTTCTTATTTCTAAATTAAGTCAAGGGTAAAATTTAACATTATAATAAAATAAATGATAAATTATTTAATCTTAAATCATTTTAATTAAAAAATTTAATGTTTATAGTTTAAGAAAGTTTATCATTATTTCTAATCTAATTTTATTTACTCTTAATTGACAATAGTAAAAGACGACAGTTTCAAGTGTAATATTTTTCATATACTAAAATTTAAGAATACAATAGCTAAAAATGACAAGGATAATAAGTTATTAAACAAGGAAGTACTGTTTCAAATGTAACATTAAATAGCTATTAAAAATTAATAATGCCTAAACAAATGTAAATAAATTTTAATAATATTAAACACTGTTTACAAATAGTTCAATTAAAATACTTAAAAACAGCTATTGTTTAACTGAATAAATGGAATATTTTCCTTTTTGATTATTAATTTTATAAAAAATAATAAAAAAGTAATAAAAAAGTAATAAAAAAACACCAAAAACTTTGTAGTACTATTTCAATTGAAAAATCTAATTTTTATGAAAATATAGATATGAATAATATATTAATGAACATACTGCTAAATAACCAAGACAAAATAATATAAAAATTAATTATGTGAATATATAATTAATTATCTAAAACACTAATTTAATAATATATTATTAACAAATATAATAAGTGGTTAAAATTATAGGTGATTATGAATTTGTTATATATAAATAGCTATTTAGTATATGTGATTAGTAATATATGGAAATCGATGAACTAAATGAATCTATAAGTTAAAGATTAAATAGAATTAACTATCAAATGTTAACTTTAAGAAATTTAAAAAATAAGATTAATTTAATAAGAATAATATGAATTAATAATACTAATTTAAATAATTAAAGTGAATTAGATAATTCTATTTATAAGATTTTTAAGATATTTTAATGGAGAAATTAAATGTACGAAATTGGTGAAGCCCTTATAGGGGATGGAAATGAATTAGCTCATGTTGATTTAATAATAGGAACTAAAGATAGTCCTGCAGGAACTGCTTTTGCAAACGGTATGAGTCAGCTATCAATAGGACACACTCCTGTACTTTCAGTTATTAGACCCAACTTAATGACAAAACCAGCTACTTTAATAGTACCTAAGGTAACTGTTGGAAATTTAGATGATGCAAGTAAGATTTTTGGACCAGCACAGACTGCTGTAGGAAGAGCAGTAGCAGATGCAGTAGATGAAGGAATAATTCCAAAAAAAGATATAGAAGATCTTGTAATTATCGCAAGTGTATTTATACACCCTGAAGCTAAAGATTACAGGAAAATATACCAATATAATTATGGAGCTACAAAGTTAGCTATTAAAAGAGCACTGAAAAAATACCCAAGTATTAAAAAGGTATTAGCTGAAAAAGACCGTGGAACACACCCAATTATGGGATTCCGTGTTACAAAATTATGGAAACCACCATATTTACAAGTAGCACTTGATTTAGATAATGTTGATGTGATGGAGAGAATTATTGAAGCAACCCCAGATAGAGAAAGAATATTACTTGAAGCTGGAACACCACTAATTAAAAAATTCGGTGTTGGAATTGTAAGTAAAATAAGAGAACTCCGTCCAGATGCATTTATAATAGCTGATCTTAAAACATTAGATGTTGGAAGAATTGAAGTTAAAATGGCAGCAGATGAAACAGCAGATGCTGTAGCTATTTCAGGTCTTGGAACCCTTGAATCAATTGAAAAAGCTATTCATGAAACTCAAAGACAAGGCATCTACTCAATCCTTGATATGATGAATGTGAAAAACTTTGAAGAAAAATTAAGAGAAATAAACCCTGAATTAAAACCAAACATAGTGTTATTACACAGAAATGTAGACTCTGAAACTTCAAAAACAGAAAAAGGAGAAAGCACAGCAAATATGACAGATTGGGGCAACATAAAAGCTATAAAAGAGATACTAGGAAAAGGATTAGTAGCTGTAGCAGGTGGAATAACTCCATCCAACATGGAAGAAGCTTTAGACAGTGAAGCAGACATCATAATAGCTGGAAGATATATAACAAGCTCAAGAAATGTTACAAGGGCTGTAGAAGACTTTTTAGCACACATGCCGCAAGACCCTGATAATATGAGATTACCTCTTGATGAAGATGAATCTGTATAGTCCTAGTCTTATAATAAACGAAATAAAATTAATTTAAGACACTGATTTCGCAAAATAGAAAATTTTGCAAAATCTCTCCCATATATACTTAATCAGATTAACATCTTCTAATGGTGAGAATTGAGAAAATTTTTATTTTCTCAATTCAGTGTCTAAATATTAATTGAAATAATGAAAACAGTGAATTAAGGTGAATTAAGTAATTACATAGCAGTGTATAATGTATCCTCAAGAAGTCCTGTGTCACATTGTAGAGATATTATATTTGTTCGTCCTTTTCCACGACCTCTTGAGATTGTGTTTGTTGAAATTATTCCAAGCATTTCTAATTCGTTTATGAAATCAAAGATACGTCTATATGAAACTGAATCTCCTTTTGAAACAACTTTATATGCATCATAAAGCTTTCCTGATGTGATTTCTTCATTGGAGTTAGTTAACTTAAGAATAGCTTCAAGAACTCGTTGCTGTTGAGCAGGTAAAGTCATTATAACATCTGTAACCATGTTATGTTCAATTCTATCTTTTGCATGTCTAACATGAGTGCCCTTAACTACATTTTCCTCATTTTCATCTGCTATTTCACCTGATGTTCTAAGTAAATCTAATGCATACCTTGCATCCCCTTCTTCTTTTGCTGCCATAGCAGAGCACAATGGAATAACATCATCATCTACTACATCATCATTAAAAGATAAGTTTGCTCTTTCTTCAAGAATGTCAATTAACTGCTGAGCATTGTAAGGAGGAAATACAATTTCTCTATCTCTTAAACTACTTAAAACCCGTGGTGTTATGAACTTTTTAAAATCAACATAATTACTGATAGATAAAATAGACACATTATCTGTTCTAGTTAAAGTATAAAGAATACCATCTCCGTCTTTCTTAAGTAAAATGTCTATTTCATCTAAAACAACGATTAAGATCATATTTTGACCAAAAGCATTCTTTTTAAATATATTTCTGAATGTGTTTAATACTTCTGCTTTGGTCCATCCTCTGTAAGGTACTTCACGACCCATTTGTTGGCATAATCTTGCTATAACTTGATACTCCGTTGTGTAATCTGTACACCTAATATATTCTGTACGTATATATACATCCTTATTACCAGATGCTTCTTTTAATTGTTTCATTGCAAATTTAGCCGCGGCAGTTTTGCCAGTTCCTGTTTTACCGTAGATAGTTATATCAGATGGTGCATTATTATTTAATGCTTCAATCCAGTATTTTGCAATTGATTTTATCTGATCCTTTCTGTGTGGTAAACGTTCTGGCAAAAATTTATGATCAAGAAACTTTTTATTTTTAAAAATAGATCTTTGTCCTATTAAATCGTCAAACATGTTTCCCATAGTTATCACTTAAAGCATATAATTGATAATTTATACTTGAAGTAAATCAAAAAATTGAATACTTAAAGAAAAATAATTCCTATTTCAATGAAATGTTGTACTTCAAGTGTAATATTGGAATAAGAAATAAATAAATATATTTATTAAACTTCACTGAATATAGTAATACTTCCATTAAAATTGAATTAAAAAACAGAAGATAAAATAGCTAAAACGATCATATCAAGTGTAAAATAGCTAAATTATTATAAAACAAATATAAAATTGCATAATAGCTGATTAAAAATTAAAATATTGAATAAATTAGATAAAAATAAAAAATAAAATTAATTAAAGAATTACACTACTATTGAAAACTTAGCTATTTAAAGAAAGAACACAGTGACGATTTATCATAAGTTCAATGTATCTCAATATAACATTAAATGAAAAAACTATATGAAAAATAGATGTTAAAACTTTTTATAATTTTCATTTAAAGATTTATATTAAAGAGGATGAGACATCAATTGCAAGTGCAAAAAATTTTTTCAGATAAAAAATAGTACAAAGAGAGAACAATTTCCACTGTAAAAATGAAACAGAAATGCGAAAAAAATTTCCAGACATACACTGCAAGTGTAAAATTCAAGATAATAAAAAAAGTGTAAAATATAAATAAATATGAAATAAACTTGAATAATTTATGACACTTATAAAGATGGTATGAAGATAGTATGAGACATGTATTTCTACTGAAAGTTAAACACCGAAGGTGTGCAAAAAAATTTCAAGTCATCTATTGCAAGTGTAAAACATTAGTAGATAACATTAAAATAATAAATTAATATAAATCAATGAAACTTTTAATAAATTTAATTAAAATTAAATGAAAATTCTACATAAAAATTACTACAATTAAGATATTAATAATTATTTTATAAAATGTAATACAGAAAATTTAAACATACATTGCAAGTGTAAAATCATTAGAAATTATAATAAAAAAATAGCTATTAAATTAGTATAAATTATTTAAAAATAAAAATAAACTTAAATAAACCGTTATTAATTAAATTAATAATAATAAATTAGTAATAAACAAATAAATTAAATATATAAGGTTAAATTATAAAAAATAAAATTTTAATGAGTCTAATTTAAAATTAAAACTTTTTTAAAAATTATTAATAGAAAATAAGACTTAAACTGCGAGTAATACACTTGCAATATACGTCTCAAGTCATACAAGACCTTCGCACAAATACTTCAATTGAAATCTATGTCTCTCTCTTTATTTTACATGAAAAACATATAAACATTCAAAAAATTTACACAAGAATCATGAATAAAAGATGAAAAAATCACATTAAAACATAGTCAAAGAAAAAGTCAGGAAGGCGTATATAATAAAGAAAAGGAAAAATAACAGCTAAAATATCTATTAAGAAAATTTAAAAAATTGAAAATTTTTTTGATTTATAATCTTTGCCTTTCAAATCTTTTATTTTCCTAAAATAAGCTATCTTGAGGGGTATACTAATTGTAGATGAAAAATATTCTTAAATTTTTATTATAGTATCTAATTACTTCTTGATACTAATTAATATTATTACTATTATATTATTTTTATTAATATATTATATTATTATACATTATTATTATATATTTATTATATATTTATTATATATTTTTTATTAATATACTATTATTACTCATATTTATTAACTATTTATATCTAATAGTTTCATTTACTAATTACTACTTAAAATAATTAGAATATTTTAACTTTTTACAGTAGAAATCATAGTCTAAATTTTTCAATTAAAGAAATATTTTTATTTCTTATTTACAAAAAATTTTTACATTAGAAATAGTACTAAGTTAATTTTTTAATTATTATTACACTAGAAATAGTACTTCTTAAGCAAATTAAAAAGTCAATTATATTTTTTATACTAACTAAATTTAAAAACATACATTTCAAGTATAAATTTATAATCATAAATATCTCCATAAATCTCCACAAATACTTTTATTCTATTAAAGTTTTAAATAATCTTAAACTTCAAAGTGGTTAAAAAAAGAGACCAAAAAATAAAATTTTAAACAGTTTAAAAATTAGAAAGCCAAAAAATAGAAGTGATATTTAATTAAAATATTTTTTTCATTCTCTTTTAAGTGTTTTACACTCGAAAGAAAAGTATTTATAATTAACTCAAAGGAGGATGTTAGTTTTAGTTATGTATTAATATGTATTAATTAAATTTTTAATAGGTCATATTTCATCAATGGTTTTTTCAATAAGTAACATACATTGGAGTTTAGCTCTAAAAATTTTTTTTATTTTAGGAGATTATCCATAATTAAAATAAAGGTTTATGATTGTTGGATATGGTTTTAGATGTTTTTTAGTTTTTGTTTTAGTTTTTTAGTCTATTTTTTGTGTTTTAGTTTTAAACTTTTTTAATGTGTTTTTTATGATTTGAGGATTTTATTTGATTGTTTTTCTTTTGATTTGTTTTTTCTGTTGTTTTTTTCTATTTTTGGTCTAGTGTTTGGGTGATTTTAGTGTAAGGATGTTTGAATTCCTTTTTTTCTCTCTAATTTTTTGAAGTGGAAGCTCGATTGTATATGCTTCTTTTCATGTTATAACTTTTTTTAATGAAAAAGTATATAGTATTATTAAGAAAATTATGAATATTGTTTAATTAATTACTAATGTTTTAGTATTAAGTTTTAACAATGCTTTGTATTTTTAATATTTATTATTTTTAATTATTTTTTTTTCTTAATTATTTTTTTTAGGAGGTTGAAAAAAATGGCTGTTGAATCTATTGAGGATTTAGGTATAACTATTGAAAAGTTAAAGAAATTTGGGAGAGAATCTCGTGATTTTATAACTGTATTGTCTTCATTTGATAATAAGTGTGTTCAGGATTTAATCAATGAATTAAATGGGGAATTTAAATCTGAAAAAGGAAGAAAAGCTATTTCACGTTTATTACTTTTAGGAGCGATTAGTTACGGAATTTTAGTTGATGA
>NZ_LWMT01000237.1 GCF_001639265.1 Methanobrevibacter filiformis | reverse complement strand
AAACATAACCCACTTAAAACCCAATAAACTAAATAATAATCCTTATTTTAACTTAATATTACTTCATCATCACAATATAAACCAATAAATATCAATTAACTAATCAATGAATTATGGAAGATCTCCTTTAAATATACATACTAATTTTATTAATTTTAGGTGTTTTTATGAAAGAGATTATAAATGATAAATATTTTGATAATAAATTTAATAAAAGTAATAGTATTAACTTTGATGAAATTAATAATAATGAAAAACTTGTTGCTTATGTTGAAGATTGCTTATTTAACCATTCTAAATTCTTTTTAACTTCAAAAATTAAAAGTAGCTTATTAATATTTTTGTTAAATAACAATGGTAAAAACTTGGAAGAGATAAGGAAATATTTTAAAAAGCCTTCAGCATCTTTATCTCATGGACTTAAAGAGCTTGAAAATGTTAATTTAGTTTTTAAAAAGAATAAGTATTATTTTTTAACTTCTTTAGGTTATATAATTTCATTAAATTTAGTAAAACTAGTTAATAATTTCATGTTCATTAAAAATCAGGATAATTTTTGGAAAAATCATGATATAAGTGGAATTCCTCTTGATTTTTTCAATAATATTTATTATTTGGATGATGTAGAATGTATAACTTGTAGTCAAAGTGATATTTTCAAAGTACCTAAAATTTATGGAAATATTTTCTCTAAAAGTGAAAAATTAAAATTAGTATTACCTTTTTTCTCTTCTGACTATTTAAATCCTTTATTTAATCAACTAGGACTCAATTTACCAAAACTAGAAATTGTCACAATTCCTAATATTTTCGAACATATTTTGGATAATTATCATGATAAATTAAAATATTTAGATGTATGGATAATTGATGAGGATGTTCTTAATTTATTTTTAACTTCTTCAGATAAATCTATTTCATTAGGCTTAAATGATTTGATAGGAATTTATGATAATCTAAACATGCTATTTTCTAGTTCCGAAAATTCTATTAAGTGGGCTAATGATCTTATAGATTATTATAAAGAAAAAGGAGAAAAAATTAGTTGTTATGATAAATAGAAATGTAATAATTAAGAGTAGTTAAAGTAGTAATTAAATCACTATTAATTAAATATTAAATTTAATTTAAATATTAACTTTTCATTACTTTATCTATTTTAGTTTTAATTTCATCAATATCTATTCTTTCTTGTGTTTCATCGTCTCTATTACGTATTGTCACAGAATTGTTTTCTAAGGTATCGAAATCAATTGTAATAGCTATTGGAACTCCAATTTCATCGCAACGTGCATAACGTTTACCAATTGTTCCTGAGGTGTCATAATCCACATTAAGACCATAATTTCTAAGTTCTTCTACTATTTTAATAGCTATTTCATTTAACTCCTTTTTATTGAGAAGTGGGAAAACACTAACTTGTATTGGTGCGATATTGGGTTTTAATTTGAAATAATCTTTATCCTCTTTATTTTCAGCTTCGTGGAAAGAATGTATGAGTACTGCATAGATTATACGATCAATACCAAAGGAGGGTTCAATAACATGAGGAGTTATTTTTTCTCCTTTTACTTCTTCAGTTTTTTCCACAAATTCCACATCTGTTGCTAAAATTTCAAATGATGAATTATTAATTTTAATTATATATTTTCCATTATTTTCTATTTCCTTTTTAACAAGATCTACATTTAAATTTTCTAATTTTTTAATAATTGCTGGAGCATTTTGTTTGAATTTAGGTCCAAATGTATTCATACTTGGCTTAATATACTCTTTTGTTTGGGTTTTAGGTTCATCATATTGAATATATATGTTTAAATCTTCATTGCTGTGTTTAGAATGGGCTAATAAATCATAATCTCCTCTATCAGCTATACCAATTATTTCAACCCATCCATATCTATCAGTTTTAACTTCTACATCCCAACAATCAAGTGCATAATGAGCCATTTCATTTGGCATATGCTGTCTAAATCTAAGGAATTTGTCAGGAATTCCAAGCTCATTTAAGAACTTTTTAGCTAAGTATATTTGATATACTAATATTTCATTAGCTACTATTCCTTTATCAACAGCTTCTTTTGCGGTTATAGTTAATGGGGATTCATTTTTAATTTGAGTAACTGCAGAATTTAAAACCATTTCAACATCTTTTATTTTGGAGAATTTAGGGTGAGTTTTATATTTAGGATTAACAAATATTTCTGCTTCTGCTTGTGTGAATTCTCTAAGTCTAATAACTCCTTGTCTTGGAGAGATTTCATTACGATATGCTTTTCCAAGTTGAACAACACCAAAAGGTAACTTATTTTTAAAAAATCGTGAAAGACGTTTAAATTGTATAAATATTCCTTGTGCTGTTTCTGGACGCATATATCCGATTTTATCTCCTTTAGCACCAATTTTTGTTTTAAACATTAAATTGTAATTCCATATCTCAGTTAACTTATCTCCACAATTAGGGCATTGAATTTCTTCTTCTTTAATTAATTTATCAAGATCATCATTATCAAGACCATCTACTTCTTTTTTAATTTGCTCTTCAATAATATGGTCTGCTCTAAAAACGTCTTTACAATTTACACATTGTGTCATTGGGTCTGTAAAATTATTCACATGTCCTGATGCTCTAAGTACTTCTTCTGGACTCACAGTTGGACTTTCTATTTCGTAGAACCCTTCTTCTGTTATGTATTGCTTTCTCCATTTTTGCATTATATTATTTTTTAAAATCGCACCTAGTGGTCCATAGTCTGTAAATCCTGCAACACCAGAATATATTTCAAACGAAGGCCATAAAAATCCTCTTTTAACGCTGATATTAGTCATTTTGTCATGATTCATAAAAAACCTCATAATTCAATCAAGTTTATTACATATTAATTATTAACTTATTTATTATTTTTTACATTAATTATATTTAATTATTAATTTATTATTTTTAATTCATTTATTTCTGTAAGTCATAGTCTAATTTCACACGACTACTTTCTGGATGTTTTTGTCCCATATATTTACTGTCTCTATCTGGGTGACCATAAGGTCTTTCTGCAGGTGATGTCATAGTTTCAAATACTATCTGACATACTCTTTGTCCAGGATACAATGCAACAGGCATTTTACCAATATTTGAGATTTCTAAGGTTATTTTTCCATGAAATCCAGGATCTATGAATCCTGCTGTTACATGCATGGTTATTCCAAGTCTCCCCATTGATGATCTTCCTTCTACTCTGGCTACTAAATCATCAGGAATTTTCACAGTTTCGTAGGTTGTAGCTAATGCAAACTCATTTGGATGAATTATGAATGATTCATCATCTTTAATATAAATATTTTCCATATATGAATCAATATCACTTTCATCTTTTGGGTCAATACATGGTTTTTGTACTGTACGGAATGTTTTAAATTCATTTCCTATTCTCATATCAACTGAAGATGGTTGTATTTGATTATCAAAGTCTTTTATAGGGTCCACGATTATTTTTCCAGATTTGAGATGTTCTTTTATGCTTTTGTCACTTAAAATTGTCATTGTAATCCTCTGTATTATTAGGTTATTATAATCTATTATCTAATGGAATATTAGTTAAATTAGTATTTAATTAAGTTTTAGTATTGACTAGTTAAATTGGTATTTAATTAAGTGTTATTAATGGTTAAATCAACTTTATTTATAAATATGCTCTATTTTTTATTTCTTTTATTTTTCTATTTCTTGTAATTTTATTTTTATTTTCCTAAAAAGTCCTTTTAATGTATGTGATTCTCTTCCAGTTATAAAAGCTCTGTTTATGATGTTTTTAAATGCTTTTAAATTTGTTTTTTCTTTATGCTCTGGAATATCTAATGTATTTATAATTTCTTTAAGATCTTTCAGTAAATATTCTTTTTCAAGTAATGTGGACTCTTCTAATCCTTCTACTGGGAATTGATTTTTGTTTTTAAATAGTTCATAGAATATAATGGCTGCTGCGTGACTTATATTCATAATTGGGTAGTTTTCATTTGTAGGAATACTTACAATTATATCACAGAGGTTTATTTCATTATTATACAAACCGTTACCTTCTCTTCCAAATAAAATAGCTATTTTAGTGTTTAAATTAATTGTTTCACTTAATTTTTCAGGTGTTATGGGGATACGTGATAGATTGTAGCTTCCACCAGGAGTTCCAGTAGATCCTACAATGAAATCAATGTGTTCTGTTTTTAAGAACTCTTCAATGGTTCCATATGTTTTACTATTTTCTACAACATATTTTCCATGCATAGCTTGAAAATAAGCACTTTTATCTAATTCACATGGATTAATGAGAACTAAATTTTCAATTCCAAAATTTGCCATAGCTCTGGCTAAAAAACCAACATTTCCAGATGTTTCACATTCTATAAAAACTATAAAAATATTTTTTTGATAATTCATTATATGTTCTGAAGCATTCATATCATTCATATTTTCAATAGCTTCTTTTTTCGCTTTTGATTTTGTTTTTGCTTCCTCCTTTTTATCAATTTCTTCTTCACTTTTATTAAGGTAATTATTATCATTATCAATAATAATTTCTTCTACTGATGCAGTATCTCCTACGAAATCCCCTCCTTAATAGCTATTTCAATTCATTTTAATTTATTGATTTTATTTGTTGATTTTCATATTTTATTATTATTTTTTGATAGGTTCATAACTACGCTTTAATAATTCTAGAATGTTTATAACTTTAATGTTCTCTAAATTTTGACTGTCTAAGGAATCTTGAATATTGTATTGACAAAAGGGGCAGATAGTTATCACAGCATCTACATTTAATTTTTCAACCATTTTTGCCTTTTCTTCACCTAATTTTTTAGCAATTTCTGGTTTTCCAGATTTTACTCCTCCTCCAGCACCACAGCATTGATCAGGAATTTCCATCTCAATGAACTCAACTCCTTTTATTTTATTAAGTATTTCACGAGGTTGTTTAGAAATATTCTGACCTCTTACAAGGTGACAAGGATCATGATAGGTGACCTTTAAATTAAGTGGTATCATATCATTAGTATTTAACTTATCTACAAGAAATTCACTAATGTCTTGTACATTAAGATTAACACCATATTTTGGATAATCATTTTTTAATGTGGCTCCACATCCAGCACATACTGTTAATATTAGATCATATTCTTTCATTGCTTTTTCATTTTTCTTAACAAGATCATTAACTGCGCTAGTTTGTCCAGTTCTAAGTAATGGGGATCCACAGCATACCTGCCCCTCTATAACTTCGGCTTCCACACCATTTTTACTTAAAACATCCATGAGTGCAAACCCAACATCTTGTAGTCGATAATCTACCATACATCCAGTAAATATTCCTATTTTATTATTTGGTTCTTTAATTTGAGTTGAATTGTCAGAATATTTTTTTTTCGCTATTACTTCAATAAAACTTTCTTCTAATGGTTCTATAGATCTTCCAGTTTTTTCTATAAGTTCTTTTAGTTTTTTGTGTGGTTCAAGCGGACCTAAATCTTTATTGTAAGCTATCTCTCTTAATTTTTCTATTGCATCTCCAAAACTGTTAATTTCTTTTGGACAAACTTCTCCACATTTTCCACAACTTGTACATGAATAAAGTCCAGTGGTTATGCTTTCTTCAGTTCTATGTCCAATATCTCGAGGATCAAAATCAAATTTTGATATATATCTCATGAAATAGGGTCCTAAAAACTCTTTTGTTTCTTTTAAAACAGGACATGCAGATAAACAAGAGTAACATTCTATACAAGTTCTAACTTTCTTAGTATCGCTACATGTGTTGTTAAATATGATTTGAGGCTCATTTAGGCACTGATTTTTGGATAATTCTCTATTGTCTGAACAAGAATCAGGATCATTTTCACAGGTTTCTAAGAAAAAGTCCATATCTTTTACTTTATCTTCAATAAATTGTTTATCTACAATTAAATCTTTAATAACTGGAAAGTTCATAGGTTCAATTTTATCACCATCGTTTATTTCACTTTTACATCCTAATTTAACTTCTCCATTAACTTTTAATCCGCAAGATCCACATTGTCCTGCTCTACATGAACTTCTAAATCCTAAATTAGCATCATACTTTTCATTAATATAATTCAATGCATCTAATACTTTCATCTTTCTTTTTTTATCAACTTTGAATTTTTCAAAATAAGGTTTAGTATCTCTTGCACAATCAAACCTTAAAACATCTATATTAATCATCATAATCCTCGAACTTAGTTAAAATAATATTTTCACTATTATACTAATGTTTAGTTTATCATATCAATCATATCATTGCTTTCTTATAGAATTTTGTAATTTCATGAATAAATAATTTTTTATTACTTTTATCATTATTTATTACTTTTATCACTTTTATTATTATTTATTACTTTAATCATTTTTATTATTATTTATTAATTTTTACATTATTTAGTAATAATTTATTTCTATTTTTGGTTTCCATAATATATATCCATAATATATATCTATAATAAATGTTAATAATTAGTAATAATATTCCTAATAATTATTTTAGTTATATTTATTAATTTAGTTAATCTATTTAATAGTCGGTTTAATTCTTAATTTATTGTTTTATAATAATTTAACATATAATGAGTTAATTTCATTAAAGTAGGGTGTCTTGATGGAGCTTAAAAAATTAATCAGTGGAAATAATGAGAATCTTTTTCTTTTAGGTAATGAGGCTGCTGTTCGAGGTGCTATTGAAGCAGGAATATCAGTGGCATCAACCTATCCTGGAACTCCCTCATCTGAAATTGGGGATTTGTTTTCGGTTCTGGCTAAGGATTCTAATATATATTTTGAATTTTCAGTAAATGAAAAAGTTGCCATGGAGGTTGTTGCAGCAGCTGCAGCTTCAGGTCTTAGATCTTTTACTTTTATGAAACATGTTGGTTTAAATGTAGCATCTGATTCTTTCATGTCTGTTGCATACACTGGAGTTAAAGGAGGAATGGTTGTCTTAACTGCTGATGACCCTTCAATGTTTTCATCTCAAAATGAGCAAGATAATCGTAATTATGCTCGCATAGCTAATGTTCCAGTTTTAGAACCTTCCAATCCTCAAGAAATTAAAGATATGGTGATATATGGATTTGAACTTTCAGAAATGTTTAAACTTCCAGTTATTGTTCGTACAACAACTCGTGTTTCTCATATGAGGGGAATAGTAGAAATTGGAGAAATTAATATTAATAATACTCATAGCAATACTAATAATAATATTAATAATACTAACACTGATAATATTAATAATAAGGAGATTAGTAGTAATGTGGACTCAAATGTATATTGGACAAAAGGAAGATTTGAGAAAAATCCTAAACAATTTATTCCAGTTCCAGAAAATGCTTTAGTTATGCATAAAGAGCTAGTTTTTAAAATCAACAAAATTGAAGAAATAGCTAATAGGCATGAGTTTAATAAAATCTTTAAATTCAATGAAAATAATAGCTATGGTAATTTTGGAGTTATTACTAGTGGGAGTGCTTTTAATTATGTTTATGATGTGGTTGTTAAGGATAATTTAGGATTAGATATATTTAAATTAGGTTTTTCATACCCATTTCCAAGAAAAGCATTTCTAGAATTTATTAAGGATAAAAGCGCTATTTTTGTAGCTGAAGAAGTAGATCCTATAATCGAAAAAGATGTTTTAGCTATTATTGCTGAATTTAATTTAAATGTTGTTGTTTTTGGTAAATTAAATAATGTTTTTCCATTAATATATGAATTTAATCCAGATATTGTTAGAAACTCTTTAAATAAAGTATTTGCTGGTATCAAATCTATTGGTGTAAATTTTACAGATTCAAATTCCACTTCAGATCTTGTAAATAAATGTTCTTCAGGTATTGATTTTAATTTACTTAAAAATTTAATAGCTAAATTTAACAATGAATCATATGACTCGTTTAATCCTACTGGTAGTTATGAAGATACTTGGAATTATAATAAAGAATTAAATGATTTAATTGAAAGTTTACCTCTTCGTCCACCTACTTTTTGTGCAGGTTGTGGGCATAGAGCTACTTATTTTGCAGTTAAAAGAGCTGTTGAAGAACTTGATATTGCTGAGAAGGATGTAATTTATGCATCTGACATAGGATGTTATACATTAGGTATTAATCCGCCATATGAGACAGCTGATTACTCTCTTTCTATGGGTGCAAGTATTGGAGATGGTTGTGGCTTTTCAAAGGCTACTAATCAAAAAGTTTTAAGTTTTATTGGAGATTCAACATTCTTCCATTCTGGGGTTTCACCTCTTATAAATGCAGTTCATAATAAATCTAACTTTGTTGTTACGATATTAGATAATAGGATAACTGCAATGACTGGTGGACAGCCAAATCCTGGTGTTCCTGTTGATGGAGTAGGTGATGATGCACCAGAAATACCAATTGTAGATATAGCTATAGCTATTGGAGCTAAATTTGTTAGAATTATAAATCCTATTAATATGAAAAAAACTGTAGAAACTTATAAGGAAGCTATTGAATTCGATGGTGTGTCAGTTATAATAGCTAAATATCCTTGTGTTTTTGTTAAATCTCAGAAAAAGAAATATTCTATGGAAATTGATTATAATAAGTGTACTGACTGTTTTGATTGTGTAAATCTTTTAGCATGCCCCGCGATTTCTATAATTAGTAATAAATCAGTTATTGATTCAAGTGCATGTAGAGGATGTACTACATGTGTTCAAATGTGTAAATCAAAAGCTATTAAAGTTAAGAGGAGTTCATAATGTTTTTTGAAATTATTTTAGGTGATATTAATGGATGATTCATATAATATTTTCATTTGTGGTGTTGGTGGACAAGGAATTATTAAAACTTCTGTAATAATTGGTGAAGCTGCTATGAATGAAGGATATAATGTTTCTATGAGTGAAATCCATGGAATGTCTCAAAGAGGAGGGATTGTTTCAACAGAACTTAAAATTGGAGATTATAAAAGTTCAGTTATAGAATCTCACTGTGCAAATCTGATTTTGGGCTTTGAACCTATTGAAATTGTAAGAAGCTTAAATAAGGCAAACAATGATACTAAATTAATATTTAATATTCGTCCAATTGTTCCATCTAATATAAACTCTCAAACAAATGATTATCCTAATATTGAAAAACTAATAGCTATTTTGAAAGATAATTATGAGTATACTTTCCCAATTGATGCTAATAAAATAGCTGAAGATGTAGGAAGCATTGTAACATTAAATATGGTTCTTTTAGGTTCTGCAATAGCTAATAATGATTTTATTTTATCAAAAAAATCGATAATTGAATCAATGAAAAGTAATCTAAGATCTACTTTTCATGAAATGAATTTAAATGCTATTGAGATGGGTTATGAAGCTGTGAAAAATATTGGATAATTTTGTTTTTTATTCTTTAGTTTTCATTACTTTCCATTAGCTTCTGTCATGGTTTGTGTTCTGTGATTTTTTAATTATTATGAATTAGTTATTAAAGAATATTTTAATTATTATCATTAACATATTTTCTTTTTTTATATAAAGTTCAAAAGATATAAATAGTTTGATTGATATATATTATATGTACCTCTAAAAGGGACAACACAACTATTTAATATTTCAATAATAATCATGCTGGGGAGAAATAATTATGGTGTTTGAATTAAAATACGGCATTATTCAAAGAGATAGTTTAGATGAAAGCTTTCAGCTATTAGATTCTAATAACTACTTTGCTAATGATGATTTACTTATAGCTATTGACAGTGATACACTTGTTACAATAGAGTTATTGCTTAAAACAATATTAAGTAATGATTTTAAAAAGTGGAATGAAGTCCTTAATTCTGAGGATATTGATTCAATTTCAAAGTTATTTATAAAATTAGGATATGAAAAAGAAGATTTGGTTAGATTAATTAATGATATTTAAAATATTTTTCTAAAAGTTGTAACCTTATTAAAAGCTTGGGAATTTACTCTTTTTTTAATATTTTAACCCTTGGTGGTGAGATTAACAGCATATGTTTTTCTTCATTTTTACATAGAAGTATAACTTCTGTTCTATATTCTTCTTTTAATATTTTTAATGTATCGCTTACTTTTTGAATAGTTCCTTCTTCATATTCTTCAAGATAAGCTATATCTACAATTACAGGATTTTGTTCTTCAACTATTTGATCAACCACATAATCAATGTCATCCTGGATTTTAGGTCTAAATAATAGAATTTCATAAAACGATTGTTCTGGAGTTATGTAACCTCCATTGTCATCATAACTGTCTTCTTTTAACTCTTTTTCAATATCTGGTTTTAAACTTTTTTCTTCCATTCCAATACTTCTTTTAAGACTATCAATAAAATTCATATTATTTTCTCCCATGATTGTTTATTTGTGTATTTTTAGTGGTAATTTGTCTTTGATTGTTTTTATTTTTAGTTATTCAATTGTAATTTTAGTATATAACTGTAAATCATGGCATGATAGATTCAATTTATATTAATTTACAAATAGCTATTTTTATTTATTTTGTAATATGTTTTAGTATTGCATCAAGCAGTTTAGATGCTCCCCCATTTTTAATATCTCCAGATGTTAATTTGTATTCTTTTTCAAAATCCTCAACTGTTGTTCCATCATTACAATTCCTTAAATTAATGGACAAACCAACAACTTTAGTAGGTTCAATTGATTCAACGGCTTTTATTTCTTCTTCAATGCCTCTTGGATCACGGTAAGGGTGATTAGGTCTGTGGCAAATGATTGTTGCATCAGGTGAAGCTCCAATTAGTATGGATGCAGATAAACCTCTTGGGTGAGGGTTACCAATTTCAGTTAAACTTGATTGTCCTTCAATAAATATTATGTCAACTGATTTTTCTTCCTCAATGTGTTTCATAGATTGTAATAATGCTGATGGAATGTCCATAACAGATAAACTTCCTGCTCTAAAATTTAAATCTACAGGCTGTTCTAACCCCATTTCATCTGTAGATATAACTCCTACTTCCATTCCTCTTTCTTTAGCTTCTTTTCCAAGTAGTCGGGTAGTTGTTCTTTTACCACATTCTTGTGAAGTTCCTCCAACAAAAACGACAGGTGCTTTTGGTTTATATGATATTTTTGGAAGAATTTCACCACAATTTTTAGTGGATATTGAAAATAGTTTATTTATCACATTTAACTTTGGACTAATTTCTTTTAAAACAACATTTTTTTCTTGTGCAAACTTCAACAGAGATCTATTTTCATCAATACTTAGGGATCTAAATGAAGTAACAACGTTTTTTCCATTGTCAATAGCTTGAGTTGCATATTTAAGAGCAGTTCCTTCTGCACCAATTGGTAGCATTACAGCAATACTTTTAGCATTAGTTTCTTTAAGTGTTTCTTTAAGATCACCAGACACTTTATGCCCACAAAAAGATTTTCCTTGCTTTTCTTTATCATCATCAATGTATCCAACGGTTTTTATCCCCTCAAAGTTAGAGAATTTTTCTCCACCTCCTCCGCAACCGATAACGATATATGGGTTAAGTTTTTGAAGTTCTTCAACTGAAGATATACTATACAACAAATCACCTTAGATATTATGTTAATTTTATTACAATTTAATTCTATACTCAATTAATAATATAATTATTAAATAAATTAACTTTTGTAAATTAGTTAAAGTATTTAGTAATATTTAGTAGTATTTAGTTAACTTTTAATTCAATATTATTAAATAGAAATTATAATTCATGTAATAGCTATTTTTTTAATTTTATTTTTTTTAAATTCAATAGATTTAAATAAAGTTTAGTTTATCGTTGTTGAAATTATTTTATTTATCATTATAAAATTTAACAACCAAATAACTATTATTTTTTAATTTCTTAATTATTTAATATTATATTATTTATTATATTTCATTATTATTAAATATATGCTTACTTAATGAAAAAATTGTTATTAAATCTAACATTATAACAAGTTCATGTTCATTAAACTTGTATTGATATTTTCGATTGATACTATTAATTTTTTGTAATTATAATTATGATGATATTAAATTTAATTAGGTACTAATTATATATAAGTACTAGATTCAACTAATTTATAATTATTGCATTGTTAATAGTAATTTGATTATATCTAATATCCTTTTATATACATATTAATTACTACAGAATATTTTATTTTGATTAATATTTTAACTGTGATGATTATCTAATAAGGCTAGGGGTGTTTTATTGAATGAAATGATAATTAATTGTCCTGTTTGTGGTGGAGATAATACTGCAAAATCCACGACAAAAACTGAGAGTATTCCTCATTTTGGGGAAATTATGCACTCTTCAATGGTCTGTGATGCTTGTGGGTACAAACATAATGATGTTATAGTTTTAGATCAAAAAGATCCTATTCGATATGAGTTAAAAATAAATGAGGTTAATCTTTCTTCAAGAGTAGTAAAATCTCAATCTGCAACAGTATCTATTCCTGAATTAGGATTAAAAGTCGAGCCTGGTTCAAAATCAATAGCTTATGTTTCTAATGTCGAAGGTGTGTTGATAAGGTTTAAAGATGCAGTTAAACGAGCTTTAATTCTTTTTTCCGATGATGAATCTCAAAGAAATGGAAAGACTATTTTATATAATATTGAAGAAGTATTCAAAGGTAATTTAGAAGTTACTCTTATTATTGAAGATCCTTTAGGTAATAGCAAAGTCATGGATTTAAGTGTGAAAAGTAGATCTTTAACTAAAGAAGAATTAAAAGGTTTAAAAACAGGAATTTCAATCATTGAATCTTCTGATGATTGAACAAACTTTTAAAAACAAAAAATCAAAGATTTTTCAAGATTTTTCTAAGTTTCATCTGAAACAACGTTTGAAGTTTGATCAAAAGCTATTCTAAAGAATAAGCATTCTGAATATAAAAAAATGATTTAATAAATAATATTAAAATATTATCGCATGTTTTAATATTGATATTAGGATAATAGAAATTAGTTATAAACAGAATTAAATTATAATACAAATTGAATTTAGAAATAAGATTAATTTAATGTTTAAAATAAAAGTAATTAGATATATGATTATTTAATAATCATATATTTTAATCATATTTTGTTATCAATCTAGAGTTGCTTGGGACTGGTCTGCGTCCTCAAATACTTCATCTGAAAAATCAGAGTCTTCTTCAACAACATCTTTTAATTTGAGAGTTTTTTGAACATCCATAGATAATGCATTACAATCAGCTTTAATAGCTTCCAAATGTAATAATATTCTTTCTTTTTCTTGGTTTATTCTTTTGATGTTTGTGTAAGGGTAAATTGATTCTTTAAGCATTTCGTACTCAATAGTTGTGTATGGATACTCATTTAGCTGTTTGCAGACATTTTTAAGAACGTCTCCTAAAAAGTTGTTCATTTCAACTTTTACTCTTTCTCTTATCATCTTGTCGCTATCAAGATTTTGTTTCATTAATCGAACAACTTCTGCTTTTGCAAAGGGTAATGATTCACTGTCTTCCTCTTCTTCATCTTCAGATTCTTCTTCATTGTATTCAGAATCATCTTTTTCATTGCTTTCAGCTATTTCTTCTTTTGAATCTTCAGTAGTATCTTTTTCTTCGGTTGATTCATTGTATTCTTGTTCTTCATCTTCATAAATCATTTATAAAAACTCCACATTGAAATAATTATCAGAATGTATAGCTAAACATATAATAGTTTAATATTATTATAATGTATTGTAGCTTTATATTAACTATTATCTATTTAATTTTATAAATCTATAATTTTATTAACTTTTCATATTAATTATATATATTTAGTTAAATACATCATGATATACATATTTATTTGTAATAAGAAGTATTTAAATGTATTCAAATTTCATGAGTTTTCATCAAGATTTGTGATGTTTAGGGATATAAGTATTAGAATAATTAACTGAAATTTTCATTATTATGGTGTTTGCATAATTTGGAAAATTGGTTTTATTAAATCACTATTGTGTGATGATAATTAAAATAAAAAATGTCCTAATTTCAATTAAATTAATGATAGGAATATCTAATTAATTAAACTTATTTCAACCAGGATGTTCTACTTATTTGATGTTTATTTCTAAGCTAAAGTCTAAACTATTTACTGAATGTGTAATAAATCCTAAAGAGATCACATCAGCTGGTGTTTTAGCATATTCCAATATATTCTCTTCATTGATTCCACCAGATATTTCAATTATCACATTTTTTCGTAAGTTCAAATAAGATAATTCATTGATAATGTCCATTATTTCTTTGGGACTTCTATTATCCAACATTATAATGTCGGCTTTTGATTTAGCTGCATCTATTGCATCATGCAGACTTTCAACTTCAACTTCAATTTTTTTAGTGAAACTAACTTGTTTTTTACACTGTTTAACAGCTTCACTTACAGATCCTGTAATAGCTATATGGTTATCTTTAATTAGAACTTGATCATCTAATCGTAATCTATGTGTATCTCCTCCTCCAATAAATATTGCTAATTTATCAAATTCCTGAAATCCTGGTAGTGTTTTTCGTGTTCCAGCTATTTTAATATCTTTATTCACTTTCCTAATTTTTTTAAGGAGGTTATGGGTTATTGTAGCTATTCCACTCATTCTCATTATTATATTTAACACAGTTCTCTCTAATTTAAGAATATTTTGTCCTGTGCCTTCAATTTCTAGAATTGTATCATGTGGCACTATGGTTTCACCATCTTTTTTTAAAATATTTGTTTTTATATTATGCTCTTCAAATATCTTTCTTGCTATCTCTACTCCAGCCATCATTCCTTTACTTTTAGCTATTATTTGACCTTTAACTATTTTATTTTTAGGTATTAATATATTTGAAGTTATATCTCCAAAGCCTACATCTTCTTCAATCGCATATTTGATTATTTTTTTCATTATATGCCTCAAAACCGTTTATTGTTAATTATACAAAATTATAATAATTTTTATTTAACTTAGTAGCTATTGTGTAATTTTCAGCTATTCTGTGCAATTTAGTTTCCATGTAAATTGGACAATTATAATTTATATATTAAGTTTATCAATAGTTATATTAATGAATTTTTGATTTAGTTAAACTTTCAATTTTTCTTAATTTTCATCCTATTCCTTTCTTTTTATTTTATAAAATTAATTAATAATTGTGATTCAATGGAACTTATATTTTTAGGAACATCTTCTGCAATACCATCTAAACAAAGAAATCACCCTGCAATAGCATTGAAAGCTTTTGGGGAAGTTATATTATTTGATTGTGGTGAAGGAACTCAAAGACAATTAGCTATAGCTAAAATCAGCCCAATGAAAATTAATAAGATTTTTATATCTCATCTTCATGGAGATCATGTCTTAGGTTTACCTGGATTAATTCAATCAATGGATTTTAGAGATAGAAAAATTCCTTTAGATATTTACGGTCCACCTGGATTGTTTCAGTTAAAATCAGCTATTTTAAGGTTGGGATATTGTTCTTTAGATTTTGATATTAGAATCCATGAACTAACAGGTAATTTCTGTAGTACTCTTGATGATTTTGCGAATTCTGTAAATGGTAAAATGTCTAATACTAAAAACTCTAATAATAATTGTAATATTAATAATTCTAATAATAATAATAATAATATTAATAGTAATGCTAATTCTAATAATAACAACTTTGATAATTGTATTATTAATAATGGTAATACTAATAATATTAGTAGTATTAATAATAATATTAATAATAATGAGAATGCTGGTAATTTAATTATTAATAATGATAAGTATTCCATTCAATTTATTAAAACTGATCATGGGGTATGTAATTTATCTTATTCGTTTGTTGAGAAGAAAAAACCTCGTTTTTTAAGAGATAAAGCTATTAAATTAGGTGTTAAGCCTGGACCTGATTTTGGGAAATTGCACAATGGGTCTGAAGTTAAGATTGGAGATAGGGTAGTGATGCCTAATGATGTCTTAGGTGAAGATAGATCTGGTGTTAAAATAGTTTATTCTGGGGATACTCGACCGAATCAAGGTCTTATTTCCTTAGCTAAAGATGCTGATTTATTAATCCATGAATCCACTTACTGTGAAGATGATAAAAACAAAGCTATTGAAAATAATCATTCTACTTCAAGTGAAGCAGCATTAATAGCTAAATGTGCAAATGCAAAAAACTTAGTTTTGACACATATTAGTACAAGGTATAATAATACTGAGGATATTCTGAAAGAAGCCTGTGAACTATTTAAAAACACAAAAGTAGCTTATGATTTTATGGTTTTAAACATTTAGTGTGATATTTTTGAAAATGGTGGATATATGTTTAATGTTTTAAATTACTTTGATTTGTGGTTTATAATAAAAATTATAGTTATATTAATAGGGGCATTTGTTGCAATAAAGATATTTTCATATATATTGTTTAGAATTACTCCTAAATTTTCCACAGATTTTACTGTTACGAATATTGTGGTTGAATTTTTCAAATATTTGGTATATGTTTTGGCAATATCATTTGTTCTTGAATCATTTGGTGTAGATATAAGTGGAATTATTTTAAGTTTAGGTATTATAGGTGTATCTATAGGTTTTGCTGCAAAAGATATTGTATCCAATTTTATGTCAGGTATATTTTTATTAATTGATAAAACAGTTAAACTAGAAGAAATTGTTGAAGTTAATGGAGTTAAGGGTAAAGTTGAGAAATTAGGTCTTAGGACTACTACTTTAATCACTACAGATAACGCTATTATAACAGTTCCTAATTCTGTAATGTCTAAAAGTCCTTATACTAGTCATACATTTTTTGATGAGCATAGAGTTGATTTAAATGTGGTAGTTCCATTAAGTACTGATCTCAAATTGTTTAATGAAAAAGCATTAGATCGAATTGGTGCATTAAATTGGACAGTAAAAAATTCTAAACCTCGAGTTATTGTTAAAGAAATAATAGACACTGGTATTCAACTGCAAATCAATGTTTGGGCTAATGATTACTCAAAACTTGAGGAAAACAGGCTTCAAATAGCTAATGAAGTTAAATTTTTATTAGATAATAATATTTAATGATATGAATCATTTAGTGAGTATGTTCAATGCTTACTATTTATGGTGCACTGGGGTGTAATAATAATTAATTATATATATCTTAAATTATAATTTAAGTATAATTTCAAATAATAGTTCATAATAGCTTCTAATTAGTTATATGGTATTATTTATTATAATTCATTGTATTATTTTATAATATTGTTGTCATATTATTTTATCATTGTCTTAATTAATATTTATTTTAAGGGTTTTATTATGTCTGAAAGTTTAAAAAATGATATAATTCAATTAAAAAACGAAAAAAATGCAATTATTCTTGCACACAACTATCAAGCTGGCGAAATTCAAGAAATAGCTGATTTTATAGGGGATTCTCTTAAATTGTGTATTAAAGCTTCTGAAATTGAAGATAAGGATTTAGTTGTTTTCTGTGGTGTTGATTTCATGGCTGAAACAGCGTATATACTAAATCCCAGTAAGAAAATATTGATTCCTGATACTGGAGCAGAATGTCCAATGGCACATATGTTGTCTGCAGAAGATGTAAAAATAGCTAAAGAAAAATATCCTGATGCAAGTGTTGTATTGTATGTAAATACATTAGCTGAAGCTAAAGCGGAGGCAGACATATTGTGTACCTCTGCAAATGCAGCTAAAGTAGTTGAAAGTTTAGATACAGATCAGGTTCTTTTTGGACCTGATAGTAACCTAGCAAACTTTGTTAGAAAACAGACAGATAAAGAGATAATAGCTATTCCTGATGGTGGTCATTGTTATGTTCACAAAATGTTCCATATGGGAGATATTGCCTTTAAAAAAGAAGAATATCCAAATGCTGAAATTATTGCTCATCCTGAATGTAATATTGAAGTTCAAAATGTAGCAGATGCAGTTTTAAGCACTGGGGGAATGTTATCACAAGTAAAAGATTCTAATTCTAAAGAATTTCTAATAGGAACTGAAATAGGTTTAGTCACAAGAATTAACAGAGAAATACCTAATAAAATAGCTATTCCTTTACTTGATGATGCAATATGTAAAACAATGAAATTACATACTCTTGAAAAGGTCAAGGATTCTTTAATTAATGAAAAATATCAGGTATCTGTTGATTCACAAATAGCTAAGAAGTCATTAAATGCAATTGAAAGAATGATTAATTTATAAATAGCTATTTTTTATTTATTCTGTTTTATTTTATTCTTTTTTCATTTTATATCCTTTAATTTCAATTTTTTAAACCATTTCAATTTTTTTATCTTCACTTTTGATTAGTTGATATAGCAATATTGTAATGATAATAGTAATATTTAATATAAATGTTTTATATATATTAAATTATTTACTAATTTTTTAGTACTTTTTTTTTTAATAATGATTTGGCTGTGCAATAATTATTTTTTGATTCTTTTTAGTTATGCTTAGTTTTAAATATTATGGGGTGTAATATAGTATTAATGTTTTTTAGTTTTTGTTGAGTTGGTGTTTATGGTTTTGCATGAAGATAGTATTGGTCAGGTGTTTTTACTTCCTTT
>NZ_LWMT01000236.1 GCF_001639265.1 Methanobrevibacter filiformis | reverse complement strand
AAGATATTTGACAAATGGTCATGATTTGAATTTATTATGGGGCATGATTTTAATAATAATTCATTTTTCAGGAGTCAAATTTTTAGTACACTCAACCATATTCATCAGTTCAATTTTTCATAACCATATTTTTTCTTTTTATTTCAGTATTTCATTTTTTCTTTTTATTTTATTTTTTAGATTTTTTATCTTTATTTTCAATGTCTCTAACATCATATTCTTGTTTTACTAAAACCATTTTATTTGAGGGTAAATCTTCACTTAAGAATACTTCTGGACCAATTAGACAGTTAAAACCTACTGTGACTCCTGGGCTGAAACTAGAATTAATTCCTGTTTTTACATTGTCTCCAAGTATTGCTCCAAGCTTTCTACGACCACTATCAGTATTTTCGCCTTTAACTCTTATTTTAACAGAACCATCATCAAAACGTAAGTTTGCCATATTTGTTCCAGCTCCTAAGTTACATTTGGATCCAATTATTGAATCTCCAACATAGCTTAAGTGATTGATGTTAGTGTTTTCCATTACAAGAGAATTTTTGATTTCAACTGCATTTCCAATGTGAACATTATCTCCAAAATAGCTATTTCCTCTTATATAACAGTTAGGACCTATATTACAATTTTTTCCAATATAAACTGATCCTTCAATATAAACTCCAGATTTTATAACACTTCCTTCGTCTAAAAATATGTTTCCATGAATTGTAGCTCCTTTTTCAACAGTTCCTTTAATATTTTGCTTGATTTCTTTTATAAGGTGTTCATTTATTTCTATAAGTTCCCAAGGTCTTCCTACATCTAACCATTTTTTATCTGTGATATATCCTTGAATTATCTTTTTATCAGCTATTTGCATTGAAAGAGAATCAGTTATTTCATATTCTCCTCTTCTTGATTTTTCAGTTTTAGCTATTTTTTTGAAGATATCTTTGTTGAATACGTAAATTCCAGTATTAATTAAATTACTTGGAGCTTCTTCTTTTTTAGGTTTTTCAATGATACTTTTTATTATTTTATCCTTGATTTCAACAACACCAAATGGGCTTGGATCTTCGACTTCTGTTAAAACCATGATGGTATCTGGAGTATATTGTTTATATTCTGTTATTATTTCTTTTATAAGTTCATTATCTAAGATAATATCTCCATTAAGGACAATAAAATCATTATCCTCTACGAATTTTTCAGCATATCCAATTGCATTAGCTGTTCCAGATAGTTTTTTTTGAGTAGTATAACTTATAGTTACTCCAAATTCGCTTCCATCTTTAAAATAATCCTTAACAAACTCTTCTTTATAGTTTACTATTAAAAGAATATCTGTAATTCCACTATCTCTAAGGGCTTCAATATTATATTGTATAATTGGTTTTCCAGCAACAGGTAACATGGTTTTTGGTTTTGTTAAAGTTAAAGGTCTCATTCTTGTTCCTTCACCTGCACTTAAAATTACTGCTTTCAAATGATCTCCTCCTTTATAATTTGCAAATTATAATTAATTTAGGTTAATATAATTATTTAATAATAGATTTAGTATTAATAATATTTAATAATAAAATTAATAATAATAGATTTAATATTAATAATAAAGTTAACAATGATTTATAGAGTTAATCTTATAATTAAATATCTCACTACTCCTATCTCACCTGTCTGTTGGAGATTTCGCAAGATTTCGCACAGCTCTTATTGCAGGAAGAATACTTCCGACTAAACTTATTATCATAACTATTATTAATATTTCAATAATCAAACTCCAATCATATACTGGTATTGCAATTAAGATATAGTGGAAAATGATATTTATAAGAACAATTGAAACAATTATTCCCAGTATCCCTGCTATAAAACATAATACTAATGATTCACTTATTATCATTAAAATTATTCTTTTATTGCTCAAATCATCTGATTTTAAAATACTTATCTCTCTGGCACGTTCATTAACTGAGGATAGTATAGTGTGAGTGACAATAATGCATCCTACTGCAATTGACACTATATTAATAACTAAAACTATTTCACTCATGAAATTATAAAATGATTGATAAACACCCACATCTTTAACTGAAAAAACTGCTTTCATATGTTTATCCAAATTATTTATTTCATTTTTAACTTTAGTTTTATTAGCTCCATCATCTAAAAATCCTATAAATGAAATAGAATAAGGAAGTTCAAATTCGATTTGTTTTGAATCTTTAATTAAATTAACATTATCTATTGAAGCTATACACCCATAATCAAAGGAAAGGTTCCCATTATATATTCCTGATATGGTATATGTTTTATTTGAAACTTTCAACGAGTCTCCTGTTGTTTTATTAAGTTGATTAGATAGATCTTTGCTAATTATTATTTCTGATGAATTGGAGAATTGATGTCCTTCAATATAATTAATTTTTAATAAGTGTAAATCTGATGAGTTAAAATAATAGGTAGTAAATCCTTCTTTTTCTTCAATCTCATTAAATTTTAAAATTATTTTTTTAACACCACTTATATGACTTAAATTATTTAAAAACTCATTAATAAATGTTTGATTTAGTGGATCAAAGTTATCTGTATTATTTCCACTTCCTATTACTCCTTCAGCTCCAATATATAATTCATTAACTGATCTATTTTCTAAAACTAAAAAATCTCCAGTTCCAGTTATGCTTTTATTATTAATTTCTTCAAAAGTTGACATAAAAACAGATAAAATAGATATTAACAATACTATCATAATTAAAATTAATATTGTAAGCATAGCTTTTTTTCTCTTTTTAAATAAGTTTTTTAATATTAACTTTATAAAAGACATTTTAAACCTCCTATTCCTATTTTAGAGACATTGAATGTGATAGGGAAATCGTTTTCCATAATGAATAGAGGTCTCCTAAAATTCCAAATATCATGAAATCATAATATTTTTTGAGTTTTTTGTGATACGATGTTATGATTGTTTAGTGTCATTATTTAAATATTTAAATATTTATTAATGAATTTCATGGATATATCTTTGATTTCATCTGCTTTTTCTTGACTTGTTCCTTCTAATGTAATTCTAATGTAATTTTCAGTTCCAGATGGTCTGATTAGCACCCAGCTATTATCTTTGAAAGTTAAACGAACTCCATCGATTGAATTGATGGATTCTATATCTTCGAATTCCTGTTTTATATTGGATTCTACTTCTTTCATTATATTTACTTTATCTTCTTTTGAGCAAGGTATTTTTACTCTCGCATTTGGATATAATGGAATATCATCTAATAATTTAGAGAGGGGACCATTGGTTGAAACAATTTCAGCTATTTTAAGTCCTGAAAGGATACCATCAGGACACATACAGAATTCTGGATGTAACCATGTTCCTGAGGGTTCTCCACCGAAACTTGCATTCACTTCCATCATAGCTTCAGCAACATGAACATCTCCTACTTTTGTTCTGAGTACCTCTCCTTTATCTTCCACTGCTTTATCAATAGATAAACCTGCATCTACTGTTGTTACAATTTTTCCTCCGAATTTTTCAGCTGATTTTTTAGATATAATAGCAAGCAATTTGTCAAAATCACTTACTCTTCCTTTTTCATCAATAGCTATCATTCTATCAGCATCTCCATCATGAGCTATTCCAATATCTGATTTTGTAGCTACAACTACTTTCATGAGATCCTGCAAGTTAGCTTCATTTGGCTCTGGTTGTCGTCCTGGGAAGAATCCATCTATTTGAGAGTTTAAGGTTATTACTTCACACCCTGCTTTTCTAAAAATTATTGGTGATAATTCTGACCCTGCACCAGAAGCAGAATCAACAACGACTTTAAGTCCAGGTTTTATATCAACAAGGCTTAGTAATTTATTAATATATTCTTCTTTAATTGAATCTATTTCATATATTTTACCAATATTGTTCCATTCTGTTGGTTTAAATCCTTTAGAGAAATATATTTCTTCTATCTCTTTTTCTTGTGATTGTGTATATGCCATTCCATTAGTGTTCCATATTTTTATCCCATTATCTGTAGATGGGTTGTGTGAGGCAGTTATCATTATTCCAGCAGCTGCATTATAAATCATAGCTGCAAATCCAGTTATAGGTGTTGGAACGAGTCCAACTCTAAGTACACTACACTCACATTCTATTAAACCTGCGATTAATGCACTTTCCATCATTTTATTAGTAGTTCTTGTATCATAACCAATAACAACTTCACCTTCACCATTTAAATATGTTGCAAGGGATTTCCCAATGTTAAGTGCTAATTCTGCACTAATATCTTCTCCAATTTTTCCTCTTATTCCAGATGTTCCAAAAAGCTTTTGTTTTTTCATTGATGTCACCTTTCACATTTAAAACTAATTAAATCAATGATTTAATAATTGAATATTCTATTAAATAGCTAATAATTAAAATAGCTAAATAATAATCAAATTATAATTACATTATAATTTTAAAATTGATTATATTTGGTATTGGTAAATTAAAATTGATTATATTTGGTATTGGTAAATTAAAGTTGATTATATTTAGTGGTGTTAAACTATTTCCTTTAAGCTCCGAATTTTGGGGCTTTGTTCATTAAATCCATCAATATATTCATGATGTCAGATCCTCTAATTCTGTTAAGCCCGCCAGATGGAGCATCAATTTCATTAAAGCTTTTAACATTGTCTATTCTTATACCTGGTCCATTAATAACAAGTGGAACTGGATCTCCGCTATGATCCATTAGGGATATTGGGGTTGAGTGGTCGGCAGTTAAAATAATGACACAATCTTTAAGTTGGATAAGTTTACTTATAACTACTTTGTCTACTTTTTCTATGAATTCTACTTTTTCTTTTGTGTTTCCATCATGCCCTGCTTCATCAGCACCATCGATATTTATTAAAAAGAAATCATGGTCACTGTTATTCACATTATTTACAATTGTTTCTGTAATATTATCTAGATTAGTGTCTATTCCACCAGTTGCACCGTCAACTTCGATTATCTCCATTCCTGCAAATCTAGCTATTCCCATTATAAGTCCAGTTTCTGCAATACATGCTGAATTGATGTTGTATTTCTTATTAAGACTTTCTACTTTTGGTACAAGTCCTACACCACGTGGAATGATAATATTTGCTGGAGGTTCTCCTTCTTCAATTCGTTTAAGGTTTAGTGGATGATCTTTAAGGACTTCGTAAGTTTTTCTAACTAATTTATTTAATAAATCTGATGTTTTTCTAGCTTCTTTTGTATCTTCAATAGCTATTACTTCTTTAGGTGATTTACCTTCTTTTTTAGGGTCTGCATCTGAGACTTTATCAGACAATCCTTTTCCTCTAAGTATTAAAACTGCTCTATGTCCAGTTGATTCTTTAAAAATTATTTTAACATCTTCATAATCTTTAATAACTATTTCATTTAATTTAGCTATTAAATCTGCAGTATTATCTCTTATTCTTCCTGCTCTTCTGTCTGTAACTATATAATCATCATTAACAGTTGAAAAATTACATCTAAATGCTATATCTCCAGGTATAACATCTAAACCTACTCCAGATGCTTCAAATGGACCTCGCCCAGTGTAAACTTCATGAGGATTGTATCCTAATATTGAAATATGTGCAGTATCACTTCCTGGACGAATTCCAGGTTGAATTGAATCCATAATTCCATTAATACCATTTTCAGCCATTAAATCCATATTGGGAGTATTTGCTGCTTGTAATGGTGTTTTATTATCTAATTCTTTTAAAGGACGATCGCCTATTCCATCCATTATTAGTATTATACCCTTCATAATAATCACAAATATATTATTTATTCTTAGTTTTTAATTTTAAGCAATTATATAATTTTAAATTGAATTATGTTAATAAATTGAATTTAAGTATTTAATAGCTATATTTGTTTTTAATCCATATATAATTTAATTAATTTAATTAATATTAAAAAATATTAAATTAGTAATAATATCTTAGGAATGAATATTATTAGTAATATTGGTTATATTAACTATCCTTTAAACATTGATTCTAATCTTTCAACAGTATCAATATCATCAATACTTTTGTCTTCTCTTATTCTTCTAACAACTGGGAATCGTAAAGAGTAGCCTGCTTCGTATTCTGGGCTTTTTACTATTTCACTGTAAGCTATTTCTAATATTATTTTTGGTTCTACAGTTAACTTTGTTCCTTTTTCATAAATCTTGTATTTTTCCATTAATTTAGTTAGTTTTTCAAGTGTTTCATCATCTAATCCTGTTGCTGCATGGGCTACTGTTTTTAATTCATTATCTTGGTTTTTAATAGCTATTAAATAGGATCCAATGAAATTAGATCTTTTTCCAAGTCCGTGGGTTCCTCCCACAACAACAACATCTAATGTTTCAGGTTCTGCTTTAAATTTAAGCATTTTTTTCCCTCTTATGCCAGGAATGTAGGGTTCTTCAGGATCTTTAATCATTATTCCTTCATTTCCTCCAGCTATTGAGCTGTTAAATAGCTTTTCAGCTTCATCTATATTTTCAGGGCTAGCTTCAATCATTTCACTTAGGTTTATCTGGGCTTTAGAGGTGTTTACATTTTCTTTTAATAACTCTCTTCTAATTTTTAGAGGTTCATCTATTAAAGGAATTTTTAAATAAAGTAAATCAAATAAAAATAGTGTTAAGGGGACTTTATCAATAGCCTCTTCAATATTATATTTTCTTCTAACTCTTTGGAGGATATATTGGAATGAAATAGGCTTTCCATCTTTTGTAGCAACCATTTCACCTTCGGCTATAAAATCTTCATCTGGAAAAGCTTCTTTTATATAATCACTCATTTCTGGAATAGCTTCTGTAACATTTTCAAGTCTTCTTGTAAATAGCTGGACATTATCTTTTATTTTGTGGATTTGAACTCGTATTCCATCGTATTTTGTTTCACAAATAGCTTTTCCCATTTCATTAATACTAATAGCTATTCCTTCTGATAATTGAGCAAGCATTGGTTTTACAGGTCGTCCTGGTTTAAGTGTTAGTTTTTTAAGTCCTTCTTCTCCCTCATTCATTGCAACTTCTGCTACAAGTCCTAAATCATTTGTAAGCATGTGGCTTCTTTCAGTTACTTTTTTATCAATTCCAAATGTTTTTGAAATAGCATCTCTTATTATTCCTTCTCCAACTCCAATTCTTAACTCTTCAAGAACAGTTTTTGAAATATACTTTGCTTCTGTACCGTTTGCTGATGATAATAATTCTAAAATAATAGCTATTTTCCTTGATTGTGAATGATTTCCGCTGATTTTGGCTATTTTTCTTATACTGGTGAAAACAAAGTCAATAGTCAAAGGCTTTGAGAAAAATGTTTGTTGGGTTCGTTTTTTATATAGTTCTTCTGCTGCAGCTCCAATATCTCCTTTTTCTCTTACCATATCTTCAACTGCATTAGTTGAAACACCAACTACACTGGAAACAGCCTTCATTAATATTTTATCTCCAACACCTTGCTCTTCTTCACTCCATGGAGGAAATACGAGCCCAAGTGCCATAAGCACGACTTGAGGCAGTGTTTGAGTATCTACTTTTGAGAAAAATTCTGCTAAAATATCTGTCTTTTCTAATCTCTTTGTTGTTCCTGCAAGTGCTTCATAAACATTTACTAATTCTTGATATTTCATGATATCTAATCTCTGTTTTAAATAAACGATTATTAATATTGGAATTTCTTTTATTAATATTGGAATTTCTTGATAGAATTTGATAATTAAAATATGCTTGATAAATGAGAATATTTGATAAATTAATATAATTGCTAATTTTATTAATTTATTAAATAGTAATATGTAGAATATGGTAGTTTATCTTATTAATAATTAGCTACATGGAATTTTCATGTATTATTTCTATAATTTCTAATAATTAATATACAATATATCTTTATTTGATTAATTAGAATAATATAATTTATTTAGTAAATTAATTAATTTTAGCTAATTTTAATAATTATAATACCTATCAGATGATAGTCATTACAAAAGAATTAAAAAATAAGATTTAATGATAACTATAGAATTGTATCTAGTTGCTATATAAGAAAAAGTAATAAAAGGAATATATTAACTAATTAATTAAATTAAAAAGTAATTTAAGTTATTTATCTATAATATTTGTTCAAATCTATCAGATTCAGCTTTACATATTGGACATTTCACTGGAGGTTTTTCTTTACCACATAAATATCCACAAACTTTACATCTCCATATAGGTACTTTAAGTTTGCCTAAATTTAGATTTTGTGAAGATGATTCTTTAGATTTTGCTTTAAGTGTTTTTAACCGTCTATCTGGAATTGATTTTAACTCTTTTTTCCCATTTAGAACATCTTCAGTTACATATAATGCACAAAAACATGCTCCATAATCATTTAAGTCAGAATCTCTGTAATCACAAGGACATATTAAATCAAGGTCTTTTTCTTTCTTTCCAGAAGCAAGTCTGCATGGGCATGCACCATAGCCATATCTTTCTTTATTCACTTCAATGCTTTTTAATAGTGCCTCTACAAATTCTTTATCTGTATTTACATTGTATCCTGTTTTTTCACTGTCTTCTTTAAATTTTTCGTAAGAATTAGGGTTACTCATATGAAATCTATCCTTATTTTTTATTTTAATAATATTATTATTTAGCAATATTATTTACTAATATTATTATTTATTGTATTAATTTTGATTATTTATTTAAGAAAATTTAAAAATAGCTATTAATTGATAAAAATTAATATTATATAAATAATTGAATAATTAAATAATTAATTAATAAGTAATATTGAATAATAAGTAATAATTATGTATAAATATAAGTTTTAGAGTTTTTAAAACTAACTTATACTTTAAATGTGTTGATTCTGAATCAACTAAGTTATTGGAATGTTTTTTTTATTATGTCTTCTTCAAACCCAATTATAACATCTTTTTCGTTTATGACAATAGTTGGAAAAGAAAGGTTTTCATTCCATTTTTCAAGTTCAGTAATTACTTCGTCTCTTTCTTCTCCAGATGTTAAATCGACATAAACATAGTCGTATTCTACATTAAGGGTTTCAAGCAAAGCTCTTGTTTTTTTGCACCATTGACATGTACTTAAAGCAAATAAAAGTACATTTCCTTTATTTTCGCCATTAATATGTTCTAAATTCATATGATTACCAACTTTTTAATTTTTTATTAATATGTTATGATTTATGTTTTTTATTATATATAATATCATCTATTTGTAATAATTTTAAGTATAGTTTGATACTATACAATGAAATGAAATAAAATAGAATCAATTGTATTGTATAAATTTATCATATATATGTTGGTTATACTCGTATTTAGCTTTACTTATAAATTATCTAAACTTCATTGTCTATTTTCTTTAGCTATTCTAATAGAACAGTATTCTCCACACATAGAACACATTTTATCATCTTCAATATGGCATCTGTTTCTATATTCTTTTGCTTTTTGTCTATTAAATGATAGCTCGAATTGCTTGTCCCAGTCAAAGTTTTCACGAGCAGCTGCCATTTCTTTTTCTTTTGCCCATGCAGAATCTAAACCTAATGCAACATCACCTGCTTGAGCAGCTATTTTAGAGGCTATAACTCCTTCTTTAACATCATCAACGGATGGAAGTCCTAAATGCTCAGCTGGAGTGACATAACATAAGAAATCTGCTCCTGATGCAGCTGCAACGGCTCCTCCAATAGCGGATGTAATATGGTCATAACCTGGAGCTAAATCAGTTACAATAGGTCCCAGTACATAGAAAGGAGCACCTTTACATATAGTTTTTTGTATTTTCATATTACTTGCTACTTGGTCTAAAGGAACATGTCCTGGACCTTCAACCATAACTTGAACATCAAATTCTCTTGCTTTTTTAACAAGTGTTCCAAGAGTTACTAATTCTTGAACTTGGGCAATATCTGTAGCATCAGATAAACAACCTGGACGTAATCCATCACCTAGACTCAATGTAACATCATGTTCTTTAGCTATTTCTAAAATATAATCATAATTTTCGAATAAAGGGTTTTCTAATTTATTTTCAAGTATCCATGAATAAAGGAAAGTTCCGCCTCTACTTACAATTCCCATAGTTCTATCAGAATCTTTTAATTTGTAAACTAAGTCTTTATTTATCCCACAGTGCAGTGTCATGAAGTCAATACCTTCTTTTGCTTGATTTTCAATAGCTTTAAAGATATCTTCTTCAGTCATATTGTTTACAGAACCATCGCGGTTAAATGCTTTGACCCCGGCTTCATAAATTGGAACAGTGCCAATTGGAACATTAATAGCCTCTAATATCTTTTCCCTAAATTCATTAAGTTTAGGACCAGTACTTAAATCCATTACTGCGTCTGCACCATATTCAACAGCTATTTTGGCTTTTTCAATTTCTACATTAATATCTTCTACTTTTGATGATGAGCCAATGTTTGCATTGACTTTAGTGGTAAGACCTTCACCAATACCATAGCTTTTAGTATTTCTATTGATATTTTTAGGTATAACTACTGTACCCTCAGATATTCTCCTAGTAATCTTCTCTTCAGAAATATTTTCCATTTTAGCTATTGCTTTCATTTCTTCAGTTATAATTCCTTTTTTAGCATCTTCCAATTGAGTCAATTTTTATCCCTCATTTTAATATAATAATACTTTGTTTTATTTTTCCATTATTTTATTTAATAATAATGTGATAGTAATAGTGAGTAATAGTAATACTATTAATAATAATATTAGTAGTAATAGTGAGTAATAGTAATACTATTAATAACAATATTAGTAGTAATAATTAATAATAATTGAATTAGATTAATGGACTTGGTAATTTAGGGTCTTTTTTAGCTGCTTTCCCTCCTATTTTTTCTAATCGTTTTTCTATGAATTTTTTACCAATTTCAGTTGTTCCAAATATTGGAATTGATTCTCCAACTTTTATAAGGGCTTTTTCATCTCCGTTTTGTCTAATTGTTTTTGACGCACATCCTGTTAATACATCGCAGTGTTTAATCAGTTCTTTGGATTCATCTAAATTTACTCCCGTGCTGTGAACAGAAAATAAGTATATATTAATATTTTCTGACTCTTTTTCAAGTTTTCTAAGCTCTTTTGCATCATCACTATTTGTAATAGTCACTACTATATTTTTAAATCCTTTTTTAATAGCTATTTTTGCTCCTTCTAATTGGTTTATTGTTGCATTTTCTGGATCTAATATATTTTCTGGTTTTATTTTTTCTATTACTTCTAATATGGGACTGGTTTTGACATAACCTGAAACTCTTCCTCCAATTCCTTGTGCTTTATTTGGATCATTTACAATTACAGTTCCAGCTCCATCACATACCATAATACTACAATCAATTATTTTTTCTTCAAGAAGTGTTGATATGATCTCGGATATTCCAAAGGATAGGAAGTCATTCATTTCTATTTCTCTGTTTGGTGTACACATTCCGAATTTTTCCATTCTGTATTCCATATTCTCTTTTACAGCTTTTTTATCAATTTGCTCAACTCCTCTCCGTTTATGGAATAGTGGACAATAATTTATTTTAGGTTCTCCAACTTCAACAACTTTCCCATCTTTTATAACAACTTTGGTCTTTCCCATTGCTTCTATGATATGTTCGTCCATTATAATCATCACTTTTGCTCTTGAATTTTTAATTTGATTATTAATTTGCGTATTAAATCTAATTATAATTAAATCTAATTATAAATATGAGTATGAATAGTTATAGGTTTCTTATTAGATATAACTAATTTTTTATAATTAATATTTATGTTATTTATTACTAATTTAATAAAAAGTAATACTAACTTATAATAAAAAAGTGAGGATTTTCTCCTCACTCTTAATTTATTTTTTGTAGCTGTTTTGTTTTAGCTGTTTTGTTTTAGTTATCTTAGCTGTTTTGTTTTAGTTATCTTAGTTATCTTAGCTGTATTGTACTAGATTTTCTTCTTCCAGCTGCTTTGGTTTGACTTTTTCCATTGCTTTTGTGAAGAATTTCATTTTGACTTCTGTTGATTCAAGGCTGTCTCTTAAGGTTAACATTGCTGCTTCACGACATACGGCTTCTATATCTGCTCCAACATAACCATCTGTTTGTTTAGATAATTTTTCTAGTTTCACATCTTTTGCAAGTGGCATATCTTGTGTATGGACTTTAAAAATAGCTAATCTGCCTTCTTCATTTGGACTTTCTACTTTTATATGTCTGTCGAATCTTCCAGGTCTCATTAATCCGGGATCGATTATATCTGGTCTGTTTGTTGCTGCTATAATAGCTACATCTCTTAATTCTTCCATACCATCAATTTCGGTTAGTAATTGATTAACTACTCTTTGAGTTACTCCAGAATCTCCACTTCCTCCTCTTGAACTAGCTATTGAGTCTATTTCATCGAAAAAGATAACTGTTGGTGCAGTTTGTCTCGCTTTTCTAAATATTTCTCTAACACCTTTTTCAGATTCTCCTACCCATTTAGATAGGAGTTCAGGACCTTTTACTGCTATAAAGTTTGCTTCACTTTCATTTGCAACTGCTTTTGCAAGTAATGTTTTACCTGTACCTGGAGAGCCGTAAAGTAATGTTCCTTTTGGAGGTTTAACTCCGAATTTCTCGAAATTTTCTGGATATTTTAATGGCCATTCAACAGCTTCTTGTAATTCTTGTTTAGCATTATCAAGACCTCCAATATCTTTCCATCCAATATCTGGAATTTGAACTAAGATTTCTCTAAGTGCAGATGGCTGAATTTCTTTTAATGCTTTTTTAAAGTCATCTTTTGTAACCACTAATTTTTGTAGGGTTTCTTTTGGAATCTCTTCATCTGTTTTAATATCTGGAAGGACTCTTCTAACTACCCGCATTGCTGCTTCTTTACACAAAGCTTCAAGATCAGCTCCTACAAAACCATGGGTTATTTCTGATAGCTCTTCAAGATTTACATCTTCAGCTATTGGCATACTTCGTGTATGGATTTCTAAAACTTCTTTTCTTTCTTCTCTATCTGGAACACCTATTTCTATTTCTCGATCAAATCTTCCAGGTCTTCTTAATGCAGGATCTAATGAGTCTGGTCTGTTAGTTGCTCCAATGACTACAACTTGACCTCTTGCTTTTAGACCGTCCATAAGAGTTAAAAGCTGAGCAACAGTTCTTCTTTCAACTTCTCCTTGAGTTTCTTCTCTTTTAGGGGCTATCGCATCTAATTCATCAATGAATATGATTGATGGAGCGTTTTCTTCAGCTTCTTCAAAGAATTCTCTTAAATTTTCTTCTGATCCTCCAACATACTTACTCATTATTTCTGGTCCATTTATAACAATAAAATGAGCATCACTTTCACTTGCAACTGCTTTTGCAAGTAATGTTTTACCTGTACCAGGTGGGCCATGCATTAAAACTCCTTTTGGTGGTGAAATTCCAAGCCTTTCAAAAAGTTCAGGTCTTTTAAGAGGAATTTCAATCATTTCTCTAACTTTTTTAACTTCTTCTTTAAGTCCACCTATGTCTTCATAGCTAACATCAACAAAGTTACTAACTCCTTCTATTTTTGAAAGGTCTACAGGGTCTGAATGTACTTCTACGTGAGTGTTCTGACCTATAATAACCACTCCGTTTGGACTTGTTGATACAACTGCAAATTTAAGCTCTCCCATTGGAGCAACATTTATCATATTCTTGAAAATATCATCAAATATTCCTCCTCTTGGTAAGTTAGGCACGTTTGAAGGTGCTTGAATTCCAGATACAAATAAATCTCCTTGTACTACTATTGTATTCAGGAATGGTGCTCTAACATCACCCTGTATTTGCACATGATGTTCTACAGGTGCAAGAACTACTTTTTTAGCTTCTTTTACTTCAGCTTTTTTAATTTCAACTTCTTCACCTATGGAAGTCCGAGCATTTTTCCTTATTGTACCATCTATTCGTATTACTCCAAGATTCACATCTGTTTGTGATGAGATAGCTCTAACTCCTGTTGATTTGTTTCCAATGATTTCGATAACATCTCCATCATTTATACCTAACTTTTGCATACAAGTGGGATCTATTTTAGCTATTCCTCGACCAATATCTGATTGTGAGTTAGCTTCAGCCACTTTAAGATGAATTTTTTTATCTTCCATCTATTTCATCCTCCAATTTGTATTTTTGGTTTATTTAATTGATATAAATATTAATTAATAGGAAATTAATAATCAATAATTGTAATATTTTTAACAAATAATATATTTTAATAAATATTTTCTATTTTTATATATCTTTTTTTATTATTTTAATAAACATTTTCTATTATTTTTTAATTATTTTTATAAATTTTAATTTGAAACTACTTTGGTATTGTATAATAATTGATTATTGTAATAATTTTGATTAATAACTAAAAATTTATCTTCTAATTTAAAAAAACAAGATAATATAATACTTAAAATAAATTTTTATTAGAAAAATTCTTTTAGTAAACTTTAGTTACTATAATATATTATGTAATGTCATCTATATAAATGTTTTGGTTTATAGGAATGTTATTAATTATAGCTTTTATAAAAATTAATTTGTTTAAAAGTGAGTGTTCTATTTAAATATATTGTAATATAGTTTATTTTATATATTTTATTTAATTTATTACTTCATTTCATATATTCTATTTAACTTATTCGTTTAATTTTATATTTTATTTAATTTAACTTATTTGCTTAATTTTATATTTAATTTAACTTATTTGCTTAATTTTATATTTTATTTAACTTAATTTATTTTCCATAAATTTCAGCTCCAAATCCTTTTAAGAATGTTTCAACTTCTTTAATTGAATTTTTATTAAATGTTTCTATTTTAAAGGTTATTCCTAACATATTTTTTGGTATTTGGGGATTTATCCATGTTTCAACAATTTCAACAGTTATGATGTCATTCATTGACTCAATAGCTAGCTTAATGATATCTGCATTGGAGGATAATGGGAAAATACAGCTTAAATTATATTTTTCATTTGGATAATTCGCTTTTTTCCATTCTTGTATTTCACTTTCGTTTAGAACTTTAATATTAGCTATTTTAAGTTTTGTGCTTCTTTTACCTCTTTCAAGTACTATATATTCTGGATCCATTTCTTTCAAAATTCCACAATGAATCTCATTGGAGTAGATGTGTTTTACAACTATTTCATTGTTTATTGAGTTTTTTAGGAGTGCCAATTCGTGAGTTTGAGAGGCTATGGCTTTATCGCTTCTTCCAAGAGCATCTTGTATATCATCCATATTTTTAGTTGCTGAAATAGCTATTTCAGTGAATTTATCTTTATCGTTTCTTTTCAGTGCTTTTTCTATTTCTTTAGCAGATTCTAAAAATACTTCTCTTACATGTTCTCCATTTTCATTTTCTTTTTGAATAGAATATGTAAGTATTGGATTTTGTGATACGATTCTTGCAATCATATCAACCATTAAATTATATATTGGACTTGCAAATTTTCTTGTTTGCTTAATATTAACTCCTAATTTTTTTATAGCGTATGCAGTGGATATATATGTGTAATGAGTTAATATTTGGACAATTGCCATCATATCATCGTGTTCTTTAGGTTCTGTTTCAACTATACGGGTATTATGCGATTTTAAAAACTTTATTAGTTTTTTATACCATTTTCCTTTTTTTATTGGTGTCAATACCATTACTTGTCCATTTAAAGATTGTGTTCTTGGACCAAATATTGGATGAGTTGGAATAAATTCAACATTATTCTTTAGATATTTTTCCATAATTTCAGCTGGTTTCTCTTTTACAGAAGCAACATCTATTATAACTGATCCTTCTTTTGTTGAATCAGCTATTTCTTTTATAACGCTCTCAATAGTCCCAATAGGCACTGAAATAATTAATATATCGCTTAAGTTAGCTATTTTTTTATTATCTTTTGAATAGCTAACTCCAATTTCCTTTGCAGTCTGATTTCCCTGAACTTCGTCTCTTCCAGTAATTGTTACAGAAAATCCTTCTTTTTTTAAAAAAATAGCTATTGATTTTCCAAGACCTTTTGTTCCACCAAGTATTCCAACATTCATTTTATCGTCTATATTAAGATTATTATTTTAAAATTATTATTAAAATTATTATTAAGATTAATCTAACTGGTTGTGTATATATTGATTTACTAAAAGCTTTGCATATGTTTTGGAGGTTGTTTTGTTTTTTTCTTTTTAGATTTATTTATTCTAATATGGGCTTGTTCAGCTACAAACCCTCCTATAAATCCAAGAATTCCGCTAATAAGTGAAGTTACAATAAATCCTAATATAAAATTTGCTGGATCAAACCCTATGTTTTCTATTATTCCTTCAGGGATATTTGGAATCATTATCATTCCTATGGTGAAATTGAAGGTCGAATAAATAAATGCTGCCACAATTCCAATTTTATAGTTTTTTTCTTCTTTATTTGTCATATAAGTAGATAAAAATCCTATAAACAAAAGTACGAACATATTATCAAATAAGAATGATAAAATAACTCCAATAATTAAACTAATCATGATAGAGCTGGTTTCACTGTATTCTGCCATTTTAATCTCTCGTAAATGTAATTAATAAGCTTAATATGAATATAATTATAAGTATAACAAATTATAATTATAAATTTAATAATAAGTCGAATGCTTTTGATGTAATTAATGTAATTAATGTAATTAATGTTATTATATGACTTATTTATATTAAACATTGTCTTAAATACATTGAAAATATCTTATAATACAATCATTTATTCTTATAATTATAATCATTTATAATAATTAATTATATATATTTAGAACTATATATTATTTTAGAACTTATAATGTTAGAATGAGTAATAGTATTTATAGATTAATTATGTTTTATTTTAATAGTTGTAGTTAATAACTTAGCAATTTTATTAACTTAACAATTTATTAAAATTTAATATTAATTACTATTTTTATTATTTTATTGCAACTTTTTAGTTAAATATAAATAACTTAACTGTATAATTCGAGGATATAATGAAAATTGGTTATCAGGACAGAAAAAGAGGTTTGATGGAGATAATTCCAGAAACTTTAGATGATTTATGGCATTTATCTCATATTATTCAAGAGGAAGATCTTGTATCTGCCAAAACAACAAGGAGAATCCAAGATACAACTGGTGATAAGCTTAGAAGTGATAGAGGTATTAAAAAAACATTTTATCTTGGAGTTAGGGTTAAATCAGTATCTTTTCATATTTTCACTGGAAAACTTCGGGTTACTGGAATTATTGAGAAAGGTCCTGAGGATTTAATTCCATTAGGTTCTACTCATACTATTGAAGTTAAATTAAACAATCCTCTTAAAATAACAAAGGAAAAATGGAGTCACTGGACACTTAAAAGACTTAAAAAAGCTATTGAAGCATCTAAAAAATTATCAGCTATTATAATAGTTCTTGAAGATGATGTTGCAGATATGGGACTTATTAGACAGTTTGGTGTTGAATATTATGGACCTATTATTGGAAATATCTCTGGAAAACGAATAATTGACAAAAATAGAAACAAAGAAATTGATAATTTCTATAAATCTATTGTTGATGCTATTTTAAAGTTTAAAGATATTAATAATATTATAATTGCAGGTCCAGGATTTGTTAAAAATGGTTTTCATTCATATCTTGCTGATAAATACAAAGATATAGCTAAAAAAACTATTTTGGAAAGTACTGGTGCAGGTGGAAGATCTGGAATTCAGGAAGTTCTTAAAAAAGGCACAGTTGAAAAATTAAGCTCTGAAAATATAATAGCTATTGAGATATCTAAAGTAAATGAAGTACTTGAAGAAATAGCTAAATCATCAAATAAAGTAGTTTATGGAAAAAAAGACACAATTTACGGAGTAAATATTGGAGCAGTTGATAAATTACTTGTTATTGATAAAATAGTTAGAAGCGAAGGGCTTGAAAATATAATGGAACAAGTAGAAAACACTTCTGGGGAGGTAACAGTAATAAGTAGTGAACATGATGGTGGAAAACAATTAGAATCTTTAGGTGGAATAGCAGCGATACTTCGATATCCTCTTAATTAATCTTTTTTACTATTTTAATAAGTTTAAACACTTTAAACTGATTTTAGTTAACATCATTTTATATTTTATTACTTTTAGGAGATCTTCCATAATTCATTGATTAGTTAATTGATACTTATTGGCTTATATTATGATGATGAAGTAATATTAAGTTAAAATAAGGATTATTATTTAGTTTATTGGGTTTTAAGTGATTTATCTTTGTTGATTATTTTTTAGTAAAGTTTAATAATCTTTGTGTTGAAATATGACTTCATGCATTAATGACTTTAATAAACTTTTTTTTATTAAGTTTTTGTGCATTTATTATGAAATTTGTATTAATAAATTAGTGCTTTTGTATGAATCATGTTTTGATAAATGGCATACTGACTAAGAGATACTTATTTAGACATGTATGGTTTTATACTATGTTTATTTATGTTTTTTCTAGTATATTGTGTCTTTTAGATTTCTTGTTCGTATTGTATTGTATATTGCATTTCTGATGTTTATTTCATTAGTTGCAGCTACTTTATTGGAGCCTAAAAGCATTAAAACACCATTACTACGCTTAAGATAACCATTTACGCCTTCAGTTTGGAACCGTTCAGCATAAATAGTTAAATAGCGTTTTTGAGTCATTTTATTAATCATTTCATGTTTAAGTGTGGTGATTCTGTAGTTTATAGGAGTTACACCATCACCACACGAACATTTTTCCTTAAATGGGCATGATGAATGGGACAAGCAATAGTAATT
>NZ_LWMT01000235.1 GCF_001639265.1 Methanobrevibacter filiformis | reverse complement strand
AAAATCTTCAAATCATAAAAAACACATTTAAAAAGTTTAAAACTAAAACACAAAAAATAGACCAAAAAACTAAAACAAAAACTAAAAAACATCTAAAACCATATCCAACAATCATAAACCTTTATTTCAATTATGGATAATCTCCTAAAAAAAGTAAGTATATTTATTTAAGATGTAATATATCTTAAATCTAAAAACGAGAGCTATTAATATATTCCTAATTCTTCCATTAAAGCCATGTAAACACAATCAAATAATGTTTAATGAGCCATAGATCTCTTTAGCTCTTGCATGATCATTATTACTCTTAACATATAAATTAATTAAAAAATTAGCATCTAAAAAAATCATGTAATTTAATACTCCATTCGTCTTAATTCATCTAATGCTTTCTTTGTATCGAAAGGTTCATCGGTTTCGATTACACCAATCAATTTTCTACTTCTTTCAGAGTCGGGTTTCCTATTCTTATTAGCTATTAAGTGTTCTGGAATGTTAGACTCTGCATTGTTTAGTCCTTTCTTCAACATATCATTAATAACTTTGTTTTTAGTAGTATTTTTTCTTTTAGCTATACTATTAATATTTTTTAAGATTTTATCATCTATTATGATCTTTGTTTCAATAAAAGTCATTAATTTCACCTATTTAAACTCATTTTTGTGTATATATTATATTATTTTATATTATTAAATATTTCATTAAAGACATATATAATTTTGATTTGAGTTTACTAATTTGAACAAAATGTAAAACATAGTTGCTCAAAAAATGTGACATATAATCATTTTTAATTCTTATAAAATATATGATAAAAATGCTTTAAATTGAATTTAAATGTTTTTCAAATGATATTTCTGAACATTTAATTTACTGCATATGTTACAAAGCTTTTGGAATATACTATAGTTAAAAAATTATAAACAAAAAAATTATAAAATAAAAATTAAAGAAGTTCAAAAAGAAGAATCCTCTAATTTAAGCTAATTTAAGAGGTTTTTCGTTTTAGTTTCTTTATTATCTGAGTTTTTCAAGTTTCTTAAAAATATTCTATAATAGATGTAATTAATTATTGATCCAAGGGTTACACCTGTTAAAATACCCCAATAGACTCCAATCTCTCCAAACCCCAATAATACTCCTAATATATAAGAAAATGTTAAGGTTAATAATATGTCTCTTGTGGAGTTTAAAATTAGGGATGTTACACCTTTTCCTGCTCCTTGGAATATCGCTGTTGATATTATTCCAAATGGAAGAACTATAAAAAATGGTGAAAGTATTCTAATGAAGTACTCGATTTGAGAAGCTATTAATCCATTACTTGTTGAGTATGCAAATAGCTGTGCTATATTTGGTGCAAAAATAAAAATTATGACTGTTAAAACTGCACCTAAAACTACACCTAATTTTATTCCATAGTTACTTATCATTTCAAGGTTTATGTAATTTTTAGCACCTATTGCAACTCCTGAAATAGCTAATGTTGCTGATTCTATTGATACTGCAGGAATAACTCCGAGAGTAATCACTTGCCACCCTATTGTATAAACTGCCACTGCTGATGATCCTGCAACCATTGCTAAAATAGCATTAGTTCCAACTGCAGACAAAGACATCATAAATTCTTCTAAACTTGTAGGTAATGCTACATTTAAAGTATCCTTAATGATATCCATAGAAAAGTGGAAGTTTTTCAATTTGAATGAAATATAGCTATCTTGTTTCATTAAAATCCAATAAACCATTACTATTAATGAGATAAATGAAGCAAGTACAGTTGATAATGCTGCACCAGTTACACCCATATTTAAAGCATAAATAAATATAGGGTCTAAAATCATATTTAATAGACTAATTGATATCATAGCATATGTAGCTCTTTTCATATCTCCTTCTGCCCTTAAAAGATTTGAAATTGTTACACTTAAGAGCAATGGTAAAGCTCCTAAAAATATAATACTTCCATAATCCATACTTAGTTTTAATACAGTCCCTGCTCCTATTAAAAGTAAGATATCCTTTAAAAAGAAAAGAAACAGACTTGAAATGATTATTGAAGCTATTAAAGTTATGAGCAATGAATGTAATGCTACATTATCCACTTTCTTTTTATTCTCTTCTCCAATCGAACGAGCAATTAATGAAATAGTTCCTGCTCCTAATCCTTGTCCCATTCCAACAATAATTGTATATAGTGGTGCTACAAACCCTACAGCTGCAACTGCACTTATTCCAATTCCAGAGACCCATATAATATTTACTAAGCTATTCCCTATGAAAATTATCATAGTAAGCATCATAGGCCATGCAAAATTTCTTAAAGCTTTTTTAGGGTCTTTTTTCATTAATTCAACCCTATCCTCCCCATTTTTATTGTCAGCTGCCATGTTATCCCATCATATCATTTTTACATCATTTAAAATATTTAATAATATCTAATAATATCTAATAAGATTTAATAAGATTTAATAAAATCATTTCCATAGATCATCTTCATCAAATGGTCTTTTAAAACCTTTGGAAAATGGATGGTCCATAAAATCACGACTTCCACGGTGCCCATGATGATGTCCATGTCCTCTATGATGATGGAACTTTTCTTTGAAATCTGATTCTTCAAATTCATATTTTAAGGATTTAGAGAGTTTTTCAAGTATGATGGATAATTGTTCTTTTTCAGTATCATTAATATTTTCAAATATTTTATCAATTAAATTAGTTTGGGATTCAGCTATTTCTTCAGCTTTTTTTCTTCCATTATCAGTTAAATAGATATTAGCTATTCTTTTATCATCAGGATTAGTCTTTTTAGTTACATATCCACTTTTTACAAGTTTTTCAATTAATTCTCCTGCTGAAGATGGACGAATATCTAATAATTCTACTATGTCTTTATTGGTTAATCCTTCCTTTTCAAGCAATATTTTAAGTAAAAGAGCCTGACTTCTAGGAACACCATAATCTTCATGATTAAACTTATTTACAAAGTGAATTCTACGAAATATATTAGAAGTTTGGATTAATTGATGATACAACTTTTTTAAATCAGTGTTTTTTTCATTTGACATTGTATTAACTCTCCATTAAATAGTTAAGGTTTTAGAAATAATATTTAAAATAAAATAATTTAAATATTTAGGAACCTTACTATATTATAATATAGTAAGGAACCTTAATAAACTTTTCGATTAAATTGATTTTGTATAAAAATGTTACCTACAATAACCTATTTTAGGATTGTATGAGCTGACTTGGAGATAGTTTTCTAAGCTCATTATTTGCTATAAAAACTGATTTTACCCCAAATTATATATTGATAAAATGTATTGTATACTATTAAATAGTTCTAATAATGTTTAAAAAATAAATAATCCATATGATCAAAATTAGAATAAGAAAAAAAGATATTAGAAATCAATACAAAATAAAGAACTTAATAAAAAATATTAATAAGTATAGCAAATAAAAAATACATACAACACAATGTAGAAGTGATAATATGCCTATTAAAAATCAAGAAAACGATTATCCAACAGAAAAACCACCAACAAATCATCCTCCTGGATTAATACATTGTCTTTTTAGTGGTGGAATTAATAAAACAGTTGGTGAAACAAATATAGTTAGTTTTTACACTACAATATTAGATTTGATTAGTCGAAAATATTTAAGAGTTAAAATAAAAACTGTATGGTACAAAAGAGAATATGGAGATATAATTCCAAAATACGAAATTACAATGAAAAGAAATGCAAGAAGACATTATAAGGAGTTAAATAAATTTGAAGTTAATGTGCTGAGTTGCTTAACCTCACTAGAAATACATGGAATTATTGATCTTTTAAATTACGAAGAACTGTTTAAAAAACGAGTAAGAGCTAATAAATTCCAACGAAACTATAAAGAATGGAGTGAAAACATACATAAAAAATATTTTGAAGACAATGAGTTTAAATATTTCAATCCAAACAAAAGTGACAAATTAAAGACATTAGGTATGATTTTAATGTTAATTATGATCTTCACACTCATACTTGCAATGGTTATTGAAGCATGGCTAATATCCATTAGTTTCCTCACATTTATTTCAGGAATATTTTTAGTTTTATCACCTCAAAAAGATCTTGGAGGATGGAGCGAAGAAGGGATGGAACTGAAAGAAAAATGGGAAGATTTTAAATATTATTTAATTAAAGATTTACGCAAAACAAGAGGAAAAAATAGATTTAATAATTTATGGAACCAATATTTACAGTATGTAATTGCATTAGAAATTGGAGAAACTTTTAATATAAATTTAATAGAAAATATAAAAAATTCAAATATGAAAGAAACCTCAGGATATTTAGAAGCAAATCTATTTGATCAATATGGTGGATTTGATTTAATAAAAAAGATAGTGAAAGAAGGATTAAAGGCTGACGGATCTTATGAATCTAAAAAGAGATACAACACTTCAGGTAATTTTGTTCCAGGCTATGGAATATAATAAAAAGAACAAACTCATCAAATTCAATTATTTAATCCAAGGATTTAATGAATTCTCATTATTCCTTTTTTAAAGAGCTATTTATTTTACAGGATGATACTTTATAAAGAGCTATTCGTTTTACCAATAGTAATGTAGTTATTAAATGTTTAAAAAAATTAAAAAATGTTTTTCACAGTAAAAAACGTATTACTATCTTTTTAGGATTAAATTCTTGACAAAAATAAAATATGAAGAAATAAAAGTATTATTTCTTCTTAGGATTATATTCGAAAATAGCTATTCCTTTTTTATTTGTTTTAGATTTTCCAACATATTTTCCTGCAACATAGAATTTAATGTATTTACCAGCTAATGCTTTTCCTTTATTAGTAGTTAATTTAGCTTTCAAAGTTACAGTTTTATTATATTTAGTTTTAGTATAGTATATTGTAGTGATTGTTTTTTCTTTAGATTTAGCAATGTAGGTGTAAGTTTTAGACAATTTATTGTATTTACTGTCTCCAGCGAACTTAATTTGTAATTTATTTGAACCTTTGAGTGTGGTTTTTATAGTAAATTCACCTTTACTATTAGTTTTATAAGTACCTATTTTTTTACCATTTATATAGACTGTGAATGTTTTGTTTGGAACTGGCTTGCCTTCACTGTTGGTAGCTTTGACTTTTATTGTTTTTTTATCTCCAACAGATCCAGTTGGTAATGTAGTGGCTAAAGTGATTTTATCTTTAGTTACAGTTACAGTAGATGCTGATGATGATGTTGAAGACCCATAAACACCTGTAGGATCAGTGAAGGATGAAGTGTAAGTTAATGTGCCTGTTTTTGTTGGAGTATATCTAAAGTAAGCTACGCCTTTTACATCAGTAACAGCCGTTCCGATAATTTTTCCATTAACATAGAATTTAATCTCTTTACCATCAATAGGTTTACCATTACTGTCTTTTAAAATAGATTCAAGTTTAACAGAGTTATCAACAGCCACTATTACATTTAATGTATTGATTTGGGTTGGAATTGCAACTGAGACAATAGTTACTGAACTACTATTGTTACTATTAGTATTATTTCCACTTGCTGAAACATTAGCAGAATTACTAATGTTACCTATAGCTATTATAGTAGCATTGATTGTAAGTGTTACGGTTTCACCAGCCACAATCCCACCAATAGTCCATAATCCATTAATATTATTATAAGATCCTTGTGTTACAGATGCTTTATTAAATTTCAACTTAGTACTATCTATTATTTCAGTTACAAGAACTCCAGTAGCATCAATAACACCATTATTCACTACATTAATGGTATAAATCACAGTATCTCCAACATGACCCTTAGCACTATTATTAATTCCATTAATACTAGCTATTTTAACAATACTAATATTAACATTGTTATTCACAATAAAAGTAGTACTGTTAACAGCACCAACATACTTATCATTGCCATCAAATGCAGCAACAACATTAATTATGCCAGTTGAATTAACAAGATAATTAATATTCCAATTACCACTAGCATCAGTAGTAATATTATAGCTAACACCATTAACAGTCACAACAACTCTCACATTACTAATAGCCTTATTATTCTCATCTAACAATGTACCTTTAATATTAACATTGCTACCCACATTAGCATTTGTAACAGTATTAATGACCAATGTGCTATTTAAAGCCAAACCATTAAAAATAGTACTATTTACAGTAGCAACATGAACAGCATTACCATTAAACTCAGCAACAACATTAATATTTCCAGAAGACTTAACAAAATAACTGATATTCCACTTACCACTTGCATCAGTAGTACTATTATAGCTAACACCATTAACAGCCACAACAACACTCACATTACTAATGACCTTATTATTCTCACCTAATAAAGTTCCATTAATACTAACACTACTATTCACCTTAGTATCCACAACAGGATTAATAACCAAAATACTATTCAAAGCCAAACCATCAAAATTAGTGCTATTTACAGCAGCAGCATAAACAGTATTACCATTAAACTCAGCAACAACATTAATATTTCCAGGAAACTTAACAAAATAACTGATATTCCACTTACCACTTGCATCAGTAGTACTATTATAACTAACACCATTAACAGCCACAACAACACTTACATTACCAATCGCACTATTACCCTCACCAAACAAGCTACCATTAATACTAACACTACTATTCACCTTAGTATCCACAACAGGATTAATAACCAAAGTACTATTCAAAGACACTCCACTAAAACTAGTGCTATTTACAGCAGCAGCATAAACAGTATTACCATTAAACTCAGCAACAACATTAATATTTCCAGAAGACTTAACAAAATAACTGATATTCCACTTACCACTTGCATCAGTAGTACTATTATAATTAACACCATTAACAGTCACAACAACTTTTACATTACTAATTGCATTATTATTTTCATCTAACAATGTACCATTAATATTAACATTACTATTCATCTTAGCATTTGTGACAGGATTAATGACTAATGTGCTATTTAAAGCCAAACTATTAAAATTAGTGCTATTTACAGCAGCAGCATAAACAGTATTACCATTAAACTCAACAACAACATTAAATAGTCCAGTTGAATTAACAAGATAAATAATACTCCACTTACCACTGGCATCAGTAATACTATTATAACTAACACCATTAACAGTCACAACAACACCAACATTACCAATCACACTATTATTTTCATCTAACAATGTACCATTAATACTAACACTACTATTCACCTTAGTATCCACAACAGGGTTAATAAATAATGTACTATTTAAAGACACTCCATTAAAACTTGTCTTATTTACAGCAGCAGCATGGTTAGTATTACCATTAAAGATAGCAACAACATTAAATAGTCCAGTTGAATTAACAAGATAAGTAATACTCCACTTACCACTGGCATCTGTCATAGCATTATAATTAACACCATTAACAGCCACAACAACACTCACATTACCAATCACACTATTATTCTCACCAAACAAAGTACCATTAATACTAACATTACTATTTATTTTAGTATCCAGGATAGGATTGATAATTAGTGTACTATTTAAAGCCACTCCATTGAAATAAGTTGTATTAACAGCAGCAGCATAATGAGCATTACCAACAAACTCAGCAACAACATTGACTAACTCGTTTGAATTAACAAGATAAATAATACTCCAGTTACCACTACTATCAGTAGTAGCATTATAAGCAACATTATTAATAGTTAAATTAATAGTAACACCACCAATCGGAGCACCATTCTCATCAAACAAAGTACCATTAATACTAACACTACTATTCACCTTAACATCCACAATATGATTAATAACCAAAGTACTATTCAAAGCCAAACCATCAAAATAAGTTGCATTAGCAGCACCAGCATGATTAGCATTACCAACAAACTCAGCAACAACATTAATACGTCCAGTCAAACTCAAGTGATAATTAATATTCCAATTACCACTTGCATTAGTAGTAGCATTATAAGCAACATTATTAATAGTTAAATTAATAGTAACACCACCAATCGGAGCACCATTCTCACCAAACAAAGTACCATTAATACTAACACTACTATTCACCTTAGTACCAGGAACAGGATTGATAACTAATGTACTATTTAAAGAAATTCCATTAAAACTAGTGCTATTTACAGCAGCAGTATGATTAGTATTGCCAACAAACTCAGCAACAACATTAATAATACCAGTTGAAATCACATGATAAGTAATATTCCACTTGCCATCTGCCTTAGTAGTAACATTATAAGTAACACCATTAACAGCCAAATTAACAATAACACCACCAATCGGAACACCACCCTCATCAAATAGAGTACCATTAATACTAACACTACTATTCACCTTAGCATCCACAATATGACTAATAATCAAAGTACTATTCAAAGCCAAACCATCAAAATAAGTTGCATTAGCAGCACCAGTATAATTAACATTACCAACAAACTCAGCAACAACATTAATACGTCCAGTCAAACCCACATGATAAGTAATACTCCAATTACCACCCGCATTAGTAGTAACATTATAAGCAACACCATTAACAGTCAAATTAACAATAACACCACCAATCGGAGCACCATTCTCATCTAACAAAGTACCATTAATACTAACACTACTATTCACCTTAGCATCCACAATATGACTAATAATCAAAGTACTATTCAAAGCCAAACCATCAAAATAAGTTGCATTAGCAGCACCAGTATAATTAACATTACCAACAAACTCAGCAACAACATTAATACGTCCAGTCAACCCCACATGATAATTAATATTCCAATTACCACCCGCATTAGTAGCAGCATTATAAGCAACCCCATTAACGGTCAAATTAATAGTAACACCACTAATCGGAGCACCATTCTCATCTAACAAAGTTCCATTAATATTAACACTACTATTAATCTTAGTATTCACAATATGATTAATAATCAAAGTACTATTCAAAGCCAAACCATCAAAATAAGTTGCATTAGCAGCACCAGTATAATTAACATTACCAACAAACTCAGCAACAACATTAATATTTCCAGTTGAACCTACAAAATAGCTAATATTCCAATTACCCCTGGCATCAGTAGTAGCATTGTAAGCAACATTATTAACAGTTAAATTAATAGTAACACCACTAATCGGAGCACCTTTTTCATCTAATAAATTACCATTAATACTAACATTACTATTAATCTTAGTATTTACAATAGGATTAATGATTAAAGTACTGTTTAAAGGATTTACGTGGATTGTTGTGCTTGTGTTTGTGTTACTTCCATTAAGTATTATTTCATTTGCAGTTATATTTGCAATATTTTCTATTGTTCCGATGTTAGCTATTATTACTTCGATTTCTAGTGTAGCTGTTTGATTAACATTTAATGTTCCAATATTCCATAATCCTGTAGTATTATTGTAAGTTCCAGTTGAAGAGTTGTGTGTAATGTAAGTTAATTTAGAATCTAAGATATCGTGCACTTTTACATTACTTGCATTATCTAAGCCATTGTTTTTAACAGTTATGGTGTATTTAACATGGTCGCCGATGTGGGAGGTGTTAAGACCAGTTACATTAGATATCTTTGTAATGTTTAAATTAACTGCTGGTGTGATAGTGATTGTTACTGTGGAGTTTATATTTGGATTAACAAGTGTTTCAATAGCTGTTACATTATTTGCAGTGTTATTTACTGTTCCTGATTTAATAGCTTGAACAATCATGTTGAGAGTTACATTTGTCTTATCTTCAATATCTCCAACAGTCCAAATACCTGTTGCATTATTGTATGATGAGCCTCCAGTCACGTTCAGAAGTTTAAAATTATCATTAAGTAAATCAGTGAAAGTAACATTAGATGCAATATCATTTCCATTGTTAATTATGATTATTGTAAAGTTAATAGTGCCATTATTAGAAACATTAGTCACATTTGCAACTTTGACAATAGTGAGATTAACCTGGATATTTGATTCATCTTCAATAATAAGAATAAGATTTTCATCATCTACTAAAGCATGGATTGATCCTTGAAGATCAGTGCCAGATAGCATGACCTCTTTTGAAAATGTGAATGTTCTTATATCATCACTAATGTTATTAACAACACTTGTACTGTTTTTAAGTAATATCTTTACTGTGAAGTAAGGTAATAAACCTGGATTATTAGTAGTATTAGTAGCTATATTATTCAATGTTAAGGTGTAAGATAAATTTGCTGGAACATTTTTTGTGTAATTTCTTGTTGCATTTGCAGTTGTGTTAAATGTTGAGTTAAGTGAAAGTTGTAATACATACCAATATGTAAGATTTAAATTTGTTCCAGAATTGCTGTATTGGTTAGTGATATTATTTTTCCCCCACCAATTGAAGTTTGCGTTAGTGTTGATTCCTGAGTTTAGCATACCTAAAGTATTTTGATAGATTCTGTTATAATTTAGAGTGTTGTTAGATCCAGTGATATTTACACCTACAACTGTGTTATTCACAATTGTTGTGCCTATTATGGTATTATTAAAGCCACTTATTATAGCTCCTATTTCATTTCCATCTAATGTTCCATTAGTGAAAACACTATTATTTCCTAAAAAATGAATAGCTAGTGAGTTATTAGATAATGTAAGGTTAATAAGAGTGTTTCGAAGAGCGGTGGTGTTTATTGTTATTGCAGTGTTAGATATATTACAAATATTAGAATTAATAATAGTATTATTGTTTCCAGTGATAATAATAAATCCTTGATATGCAGTGTCAAGAACAGATTCCTGTGAAATCACATAATTACTATTATTACCTCTTATATCATAAGTATAATTATTATCTTTAATAATAGTTCCATTTGCAGTTAAATTATCAAGAGTATAATTAATATTACCATATATAAACTGGATAGCTATACCATTATCTGAAATATTAGTATTATTTAATGTGAAATTAGTGGTGATAAATCCAATAGCTTGAGTATTGTTTGTAAAATTAGAACTACTCACAACAACATTACCACCAGTGTAAATCCCACCACCATATCCTGCAGAATTATTAATAAAACTAGAATTACTCAAATTAAAATTAGCACCATTATAAATAGCACCACCATAACCTGCAGAATTATTAATAAAACTAGAATTACTCAAATTAAAATTACCACCATTATAAATAGCACCACCATAACCAGAACCACTACTATTTACACCATTATTAGTGAAATTAGAACTACTCAAACTAAAATTACCACCATTATAAATAACACCACCATAACCATAACCACTACTATTTACATTATTAGCGAAATTAGAACTATTTATACTGAAAGTAGTACCCGTATTGTAAATAACGCCACCATAACTATAACCGCCATTAACCTTCATACTATTATTAGTGAAATTAGAACTACTCAAACTAAAATTACCACCATTATAAATAACACCACCATAACCAGAACTACTACTATTTACGCCATTATTAGCGAAATTAGAACTATTTATACTGAAAGTAGTACCCGTATTGTAAATAACGCCACCATAACTATAACTGCCATTAACCTTCATACTATTATTAGTGAAATTAGAACTACTCGAACTAAAATTACCACCATTATAAATAACACCACCATAACCATAACCACTACTATTTACACCATTATTAGCGAAATTAGAACTACTCGAACTAAAATTACCACGATTATAAATAACACCACCAGAACCAGAACCAGAACCACTACTATTTACACCATTATTAGCGAAATTAGAACTATTTATACTGAAAGTAGTACCCGTATTGTAAATAACGCCACCATAATTAGAACTGCCATTAACCTTCATACTATTATTAGTGAAATTAGAACTACTCAAACTAAAATTAGCACTATTATAAATAACACCACCATAGCCACTAGTACGACCACTACCAGTTACAATAATATTGGTGAAATTAGAACTACTTAAATTTAAATTACCACGATTATAAATAGCACCACCAGAACCAGAGCTCGAAGCATTACCATTAACATTTATACGATTATTAGTGAAATTAGAACTACTTAAATTTAAATTACCACTATTATAAATAACACCACCATAACTATCGGAAAAAGCATTAATATTTGTTGAATTTATATAATTATTTGAGAATGAAGAATTAGTAATATATGAATTATTACCAGTACTATAAATGGCACCACCATAACCATCACCACTAGTACCATTCATTATCATAGTTATTCCATTATTTGTAAATGTAGAGCCAACAAGAGTTAAATTACCATTACTAGAAATAACACCACCATAACCATCACTACTAGTGCCATTATGCCTAATAGTTAATCCATTATTTGTAAATATGGAATTGATAACAGTTAAGTTTAGCCGACTATGAATAGCACCACCATAACCACTAGTACCAGTACCAGCATAAACAACACTAATATTATTATTTGTAAATGTAGAATTGTTCACAGTGATATTAGATCCAGTGTTATAAATAGCACCACCATAACTAGTACTCCCTGTAGTAGAACTTACAGCATTACTTGTAAATATACAATTTTTAAATATAACTGTACTGTTACCAGTGATGTAGAATGCAGCGCCATATTGAGTATCTTTACCTTTTCTAAATGTTATATTTTCAAAACTTATGTTATTGTTTGATCCAGATATTGTAAATAATCTTCCGATGTTATTTCCATCAATAATAACTGCGCTTGGTGCACCATTACCTCTAACTGATAAATTTTTATTTGAAAAACTAATGGTGTTAGCACGATCAACTGTTTTATTATATACTCCTGCATTTAGTGTAATGGAATTATTAACAGTTCCTCCACTTGTAACACTATTTACAGACCCATTAATACCAGTAGAAGTAGTATTACTAATTGTAACATCTACAGCACTAGCAGATGAAACACTAAAAAATAAAATAGCTATTAATGATAATATAATAACTATTGTAGTCAAACTTTTAGAAAAAGTTTGATCAAAAGATGTTTCGTGAAACAATCCTTCTGAAGACCCAGAATGCTTTTGTTTTTTTATAGAATGATTATCTAATTTTATATTATTATTTTCATTTTTTTCTAATTCCATCTATTCATTTCCCCTATAATCAACGTAGAAGTGATTTATATATTTAAATTGTAAAATAAGATTAATTTAATAAGTATGGTTAAATTATATCCAACTATAAGATAATATTGACATAATTTAGTATTTATTTCTATAAGATAATATTAATGATAAATAAAATAGTATGTTTTATTAATTATATATAAGTTATATTAATATATAAATGTTACTATTATATCGAACATATAATATATCAATGAAAATTTCTAAAAATCCCCAAAATATATTTAATATTAATTTCAAATAATAATATAACAATTTCTGAATTTTAATAGAACGATTATATAATATAGAAGAATTTTTATGAAAGTGTATTTAGATACTTGTTGTTATAACAGACCTTTTAATGATCAGGATCAAATGGAAATTGAATTAAAAAGCATATCTAAAATTATAATTGAATAACTGAAGTATATAATCATTTTGAGAGAAAATTATAAAAAGGATCAAAGGGATTTCTAAAATTGAAATTTTTAAATAAATACTTTTTTCTTAAGTTGATATGAGTTGATTATTACATTTAACTATTTAGGAAGTTATATCATGAAAATATTAGATGTTTACCTAGAAAATTCAGTGATTGGAGGTTATTTTGATAATGAATTTAAAGAACCTACAATGAAACTTTTTGAAAAATTAAGGGGATGTTCCATAATTCAATAGATAATTAGTTAAGACTTATTTTCTTAAATAAGTATTTTGAGAGCCTTATATTGCTGATAAATTAATTATATGGATATTTAATTAGTTATATAAATTGAATTTTAGCTATTCTAATCCAGTTTATCAATATATTTTTATAAATTCTACATAGAAAGTGGCAAAAATTCTAAATATCATGAAAACATATTATATTTAAAAATGATTAAAATAACTTTGTTTTACTATATATTTAGTTAAAACGCTTAAAAATTAATTAAATAGATTTTCAACGACTTATAGAATTATGGGACATCCCCTTAAAAAATAAAGAGTATAATGCAGTAATTTCTTCTCATGTGATGTTTGAACTGAAAAATGGTGCACCTCAATATGTTATAGATAATTTAGAAACTCTAAATTATGAAGAATAGACAATTAACCGAGAATTGGAAGATTTGGCAGAATTATATCTTAAGAACAATATTGTTAGTAGAAAATATTCTGGTGATGCACTACATATTGCTATTGCAACAGTAATTAGTGTTGATGTACTCGTAAGTTGGAACTTCAAACATATAGTTAACTTAGACAAAATTAAAAAATTTAATGCAGTGAATTTAAATGAAGGATACCATATTTTAGAAATAAGAACTCCAAAAGAGATGATTAATTATGAATAATGAAAAAAATTTAGATGCTATGAAATTTAAAATGCAATTACAAGAAAATGCATGGAAAAAAACTGGTGCTAAAAATTTACATGAATATGTTGAATATGTAAATAAAGTAACAAATAAATTACCCTCAAAAAAGAATATAAAAACCATCTAATATTATAAATCCTATTGATTTTGTAAGAGTTGAAGGTGAATTAAATGAAAAGTGAATTAGTATTAAGATCTGAAGCTATGGGGTTTTTAATTGAAAAATTTGGGATTGTTGGTGCTGAAAGATTTATAAATAGTATTAAAAGAGAAAAATTTGATTACACTGAATGGAGAAGAGATTTACTTAAAGATAAATCTGTTAATGAAATATATAATATGGCTGTTGAATTTCAAAAAAATATTGAATGAAATTTATATTTATACAATGAATGTATTTAATTTTTAAAGTAATATTTATTTAATTTATTTAATATTTAATTTAATCTCAATAACTCATGAAAAAATTCCATAAAGTCATTTATTTTCAATTTATCTAAATTATCAATTTTATTTTCAATAGCTATTATCTTAATTAAATCAATATCCTGATTAATTTCGTTAAATTTATCTAAAATATCTTTTTTAGAAAATGGTTTTCCTGTTTCACCTTGTGGAATATCTGTTAAGTTTTCAAATACATGTCCTGTTGAAGTGGTTATAATTACTTTTGAAGACATTAAATCAGGAGCAAAGGATTCTAATTCACTATCACAGTGAATATTTATTTTATCTGCAATACTTTTAACATCATCTTTACTGAAGTTATCTAGAACATTTATGTCTAGTTTTCCAAATAATAATGCAAGTGCTGCGGAATAAGGTAAACTTTGTTTTAAACCTTCTTTATTAGATATATTATGATTATTATGTTGGCTAGCTATTTTATAAGTATAAATATCTATTTTATCAATATATTTAGTATACTTATCAATATACTTTCTTATTAAACTTTCTCTTAAATTTAGTATTGACTCTATTGAAGAGTGTAAGTGTCTACAAACTGGATATTTTTTTAGATAAACATTATTTATATGGAATTTTCCAAGTTCCTGATCTAAATAGCTATTTTTTAATTTTTGATCTAATTCATTAAAAGTTTTAGTAGCTAAACCTTTAATAAATCCTTCATCACCATCAATTATAGATTCTGTGCCAGTGAACCCGTTTTTAGCTAAAAATGCAGCTAATATTCCATTATAAACAGCATTACCTACATGGAATGGTTTTCCCATTGTTCCTTTATGATCTGACTCTAAAAGCCCTGATGCTGATGTAGTAGCAGTGGATAATGTAGCTATTATCTGATTATAATCTAATTTCAATAGCTTAGCAGCTGTTACACATGAAGCAATTGTACCTATTGTTCCAGTACTATGAAAACCTTGATTCCTATGATTAGGATTGATCAAAGTTCCAAGCACAATAGCTACTTCATAACCTCCAATAACTGCTTCAAAAAACTCATTTCCTGTGTTATTTTCTGCTTGAGAAATAGCTATTGCTGTTGAGAAAATAACTGAACCTAAATGGAGTCCTGCAAATCTATGACCATCATCTAAATCTAATGAATGAGCAGCTATTCCATTAATAAACCCTGCATTTAACGGATTAGTATAAGTCCCATCTATAAATGAAGACTTAAATGCATTGTTGTAGTGATATGCACTAAATAGCTGATTTAATGTTTTAATAGCTATTTTCGTGCTTTCTTCTTTCATACCTCTTAAAGTCACAGCTAAGTAATCCAAAAAACATAATTTGGTTTTTTCTAATGTTTCTTTATCAATATCTTCATAATTTAATTCTAAAATAAAATTTGCAAACTTTGAAGCCATCATATTAATCAAATCCCCAATTAATCCTTATTAATCTTAATTAATATCCATGTAATAATTGTTAATAATCATTATTTATTACTATTTGCATAATAATTGTTAATAATCATTAATATTTGTTATTACTATTTACATAATAATTGTTAATAATCATTAATATTTGTTATTACTATTTACATAATAATTGTTAATAATCATTAATATTTGTTATTACTATTTAAAATATTAATATAATATTTGTTATATATGTTACTATTTATTACTACCTATTAATATTCATTCTGATAAGTGGCTTTGACAAATGCCTTCTTGCAGACACTGGTGTTTCATAGAATTTATCTTCTTTTAGGTTTCTATCTTCAATAATAGCTATTTTTTCACCATCTGGTAATTTAAAACCACATTTTTTACATTTAAATCCTTTATTTTTTCCTGCAGAAGTCATTCTCTTTCCACAATTACATGTTGGATTTTGATAAGTTGTATTTGCTATAAGAGATATTATTTTAATTTTTTCTATATTAAATGTTCCTCCACAACCAATTCCACCATATAATCTAAGATGATCTCCTTTTTTAAGTTCTTTTATTATTTTTCTAAAGTCTTTTGTTGGTTCATATGCTGCAGCTTCAATTTCTCCAGATTCATCTTTAAGTGTGAAAAATAGGTGACCTCCCTCAATAACATGAGGATCATCATCTACAATACCTTCTACTATATAACAACCATATTTTTCCATGTTAGCTATTTTATCTATTTTCCTAAGATGCATATCTGTGTGTTGATTTGTTTTAAATATAGAATAAGAATCTATGGTTTCATCTGCTTCAACTATACCTTTAGCTATTTCAAGAGCATTAACAGACTCCCCTCTTATCCCATAAAGAACTGGACATGGTGTTCTTGGTTCTATTGCAATGTAATCACCATCAATGTTTTCAAAAGTCTCAGGAAATGTTTCTTTATCCATTAATTTAACTGAATCCTTATTTATTTTCCTTTTTTTCCCATAATTATCCTTTACTCGATAGCTAATAAGTTCATATGTATAATCTAGAAGTGGACAAGCTATTGCTGCAATAGAACCAATTATTCCTCGTCCTTTTTTGAATTTATGTATTTCTGCACCAATTTCATTTGCAAATTTTTCTGCTTGCTTAATAGTAATTAAGGAATATATGGTTTTAAATGCATAATCAATCATTTTATCTGTGATTTCACCATCATAGAAGACAACACCAGGATTTGTGTTTTCATGCTCAAACATTGCATGTTCTTTAACATTTTTTAAAACTATTTCTTTGATTTTATTAATATCAGTTTTATTAGAAATAGCTATTTTAAATGATACAGCTCCATTACCTCTGGTTTTATATCTTGCAAATGGATTAAGTCGTATTAAATGAGGATTACCTTCGATATTTATACCATTTTCTTTTAGCTCATTAATTATTATTGATGCTAAGTATGTTGTACACATCCCTTCTGGTGAATCAGTATCATCAATACCTATGTGTAATAATTTTATAAAATCACCTTTTTGAAAACATAATCTTTGTTTAAATAATAGTTTATACAGCCTTAGAAAAAAATAGATAAAGTTAAGCTATTAAATAAAATATAAAATTAAATTATAAAAATTTTTACATTTATTAATGAATTTTTCAGCTTTAGTTATATCTTCTTTGGCTTCTTGTTTCTGGTCATAAAAGTTAAATCATGATCAGCATCTCCACGGTCTTCTTCTAATTTTAGTAAATACATAAATGTTGTGTTTGAAATTATCTTTATGAACATACTCAAAACTAAATAAATTAATTACTCCACTATGTTTTTTGGTTTAAAAAACTGCATAATATGCATGATTTACAGCCACATCATATTCCTCATATCCCAATGCATTCTTTTACAGATTGGAGCATCCTTAAACTTTTTTCAAATGCTAATCCCATATCCTCCAATTACAACACCTTCTTCGGCTACACTTAAATAAAAAGCAGTATGTTTATACCTATCATAGTCTTCTTTATTTTTACTGAAATATATTCCATTGTTTTTAGTAAAAATTCAGAAACTTTTTTGTACACTTTATGTTTTATTTTATTTTTATCTTTAGTAATAATTAAAATATCTATATCGGAATCTTCATTATCTTCATCACGAGCAACAGAACCAAATAAAATTATTTTTTTTCTATTTCTAGATTATTTAAAGAATTAGCAAATTCAATAGCTAATTCTCTTATATCAATAGGTCCTTGTTTTTCAATAAACTCATTAATTGAATCCATTTTTTACCTCTTAAAAATAATTCTTTATAATTAATTATTTGTTAAAGTAATATAATAAACTTTTTTATTAAAACTATTAAAACATTATTTATAAACTTATTCGTTTTACCGAATGATAATTTATAAAGACCTATTCGTTTTACCGAATGATAATGTAGTTATTAAATTGGCTGTGCAATAATTAATTTTTCAGTTGATGGATGACAGTGAATTTTCTTAGTTGTGGTTAGATTGTAAATTATTTTTTGTAGTTTTTTTTATTTGTTGTCTATGTTTTTCATTGAATATCTATT
>NZ_LWMT01000234.1 GCF_001639265.1 Methanobrevibacter filiformis | reverse complement strand
GCTGCAACTAATGAAATAAACATCAGAAATGCAATATACAATACAATACGAACAAGAAATCTAAAAGACACAATATACTAGAAAAAACATAAATAAACATAGTATAAAACCATACATGTCTAAATAAGTATCTCTTAGTCAGTATGCCATTTATCAAAACATGATTCATACAAAAGCACTAATTTATTAATACAAATTTCATAATAAATGCACAAAAACTTAATAAAAAAAAGTTTATTAAAGTCATTAATGCATGAAGTCATATTTCAACACAAAGATTATTAAACTTTACTAAAAAATAATCAACAAAGATAAATCACTTAAAACCCAATAAACTAAATAATAATCCTTATTTTAACTTAATATTACTTCATCATCATAATATAAGCCAATAAGTATCAATTAACTAATCAATGAATTATGGAAGATCTCCTATACACTGCTAAAGCTAAAAAAACAATTATTAAAATATATAAGGCAAAAACATTGTATGGTAAAACTGTTCAATTAAAATCTAAACTGGCTGATAAGAAAGGTAATGTTTTAGTTGGGAAGTATGTTAAATTTTATGTTGCTGGAAAGTATGTGGGAAAAGCAAAAACTAATAGGAAAGGAATAGCAACTTTAAAATACAATCCCAAAAAGAAAAAATAATACTTTAAACACAAATCGAGAATTGGAAAATTTTTATTTTCCTAATTCACTATTATTCAAGTTTATATTTATTTCAATTAATATTAATAGCTATTTTATAGCTATTTCATCAAAAATAATTATTTTTTAAATATTTTAATTTTTATTATTTTTTCAATTCTCTAATTTAATTTTAAAGAATAAATATGAACTATTTACTAATTTTAAAATGTTATAATTATATATTTTAATATAAGATTATAATATTAATTAATATTAATAGTTTAAATAGATTTTAAGCTATTCTAATCAAATATAGTATATTACCAAATCTTTGTAACATCTGTAGTGAATTCAAATCTTCAGAAACATCATCTAAAAACCTTTAAATTCAATTTAAAGTGTATTTTTATCATATTTTTCTAAGAATTAAAAAAATGACTATACTTCACACTTTTTGAGTAATGTGGTTACATATAATATTTATTATTAAATTCTAGAAACATAAGTACAAATTGTGATTCAAATAATATCTTGAATTTAGCATTGCCTTTTACAGTACCATCAAAACCTATTTCAAAAAATAAATCAAAGATTTCTCTAAAGTTCTTCTGGAAATAAGCGTTTAAGAAAATCAGAGATTTTCTAACTTAATAAATTAAGTTTCATTATATTTCAAAAAACAAGTATTCTAAATGAATAATATCTATTAAAAATCAATTCTTCCTAAACCAATACAAATTATGCATAAAATTAGCATAACTCTTATTATTTATCTTTAATTTTTTAAACATGTATAATTTTCTAATTTAGCTTTTCTATCCTAATCGTTTAATATTTTTGAAATTAGTGTACTAAATTTTAATATTTTTGTTATTATGTATATGAACTATATTTATTTATTATAAAATATTTATATTTAGTACACTAATTTCATTAACAATTATCTATTTATATTAATAAATTATTGAAAAGTATATATATTAAAAGTAAAATAATGTTTATTTAGAGAATAAGTATGTGCAGTATTAGTTTATTGGATAAATAATAGTTTGTAGCTATACATAACTATAATAGCTACAAACTAACTATTGCTAGAACATAATTGTTCTTATGTATAGTATTCATATATCATATTGGGTCATATGGTATAATACAAAGTACTACAAAGTATACTATATAGATTATACTATTTAAATTTTACCTTTTATTTGTAGATCTAATTAGATACTTTTAATGAATTATATTAGATAATGAATACTATATATGTATACTTCTTATAATATCAAATTATTGGATAATATTAATAAGGTGATAAATTACATATTAGATCAAAATTACATATTAATTTAAATCAGTAGAAAAAGTGAAAATAATTTTTTATAAAGAATAGTCTATTTATAATGAAAATTAATTAGTTTAAAATAATAATAATGGTTTGTAGAGGTCATAGTTGAATGTCTACAAACCAAAAAGAGAACCAAGCAGTTCTCATAGTATTCATATTTCATATTTGGGGTCATATGGTATATACAAAATACTACAAAGTATACATTATCGATTCTAGTATTTATATGTTTCGTTGATTTCAATTTTTTTTTAAAAATATTGTAAATTTATATGGTATTTTTAATATTTTTTAAATTTTATTCAACAATATTCTTTAAATATAAGTTATTTAAATAGCTATTTATTGTGTTGTTATGTATCTAATTTTTGATGTTTTTTATTAGCTATAATTTTCTTTTTCTTTTGTTTGTTCTTTAATTAAAATGTTCCTTGCAACAGGCATAGCTGTAAATGTTCCAATAACATAACTTTTAGATTCTCCATCTTTTAAAAGATTTTTTATACTATTTTTTATATTATTTTCCTTTGTAGATTCATAAATTTTTATTTTTTCTTCATCAAAACCAGCATATTTTAATCTAAGGGCAACCTCTTCACTACGATGTCCTGATGCATAGAATTTGTTTATTGTGTTAATATTAGCTATTTGTTCCATGTCTGCATCCCAGATCCATGAAATATCCTTCCCATCAGCACTTGCATCATTTAAAACAAACATTACAGACTTTTTGTTGGTGTCATAGCCAATTGTTGATAAAACTTCACTAAGTCCTACAGGATTTTTAGATAATATTAATATAACATCTTTTGTTTTAAACTTGATGGTTTCCATTCTTCCAAGCTTATAATCAAAGTTTTCAAGTTTATTTTTAACATAATCATATTTAAGACCATTTTCATAAGAAAATGCAATGGCTGCAATGCAATTATAAATATTATAAAGTCCTAAGTATCTGAAAACAAATTTTGAATTTTTTTCAGTCAGGGAATTAGCAGTAAACTTATATTTATTACTTTCAACATCAACAGAACTTACATAATATTTTAATTTAGGTCTTTCAAGACCACATTCTCTACATTTATAATGTCCAATATTTCCATAGTTTAAATAGTTATACTCCAATCTATTCCCACATTTACTACAAAATATGGCTTCAGCTACACTAAGTTCTGATTTAGATAGTTTATTTTTAAGAACTCCATAATATATCTTTTTATTAGGTAATTCTTCAAATTTTGAATTAAGAGGATCGTCTCCATTTAATATTAAGGTAGTTCCAGGTTTTATAGCACTTTTAACAAGTTTAACAGTACTATCAACTTCTCCATATCTGTCTAATTGGTCTCTGAAGAAATTAGTCAAAATCATATAATCTGCAGTGATATATTGGCTAACTATGGGAATTGAACCTTCATCCACTTCAAATACGCCCCAGTCATATCTTTTAGCACTGTCAACTATAAATGGGGTCACAACTCCTTGTATCATATTAGATCCTTTAATATTAGACACAACAGAGTATTTTCCACTTAAAACATGGTTTATTAAGTTATTAGTTGTTGTTTTACCATTTGTTCCAGTTATGATAACTATTTTATCACATTTATTTCCCATGTATTTTAGGATATTTGGATAAATTTTCAGTGCTATTTTTCCTGGAAGAGCAGTGCCCTGCTTTTTTAAAAGTTTTAAACCTAAAAAAGCAAGTTTTCCTATAAAAATAGAAAATGTAAATCTTAGTTTGTTCATATTATCTAACTATCTATTTTGTTATTTAATTGATTAAATATTACTAATTATTTAGTTTATTGTTATGTGTAGTGGGTATTACTAATTATTTAGTTTATTGTTATGTGTAGTGGGTATTACTAATTATTTAGTTTATTGTTATGTGTAGTGGGTATTACTAATTATTTAGTTTATTGTTACTTATAATGTATTTCTGATTATTATTTAATTCAATTTTTGCTTTTGATCTTTATAATATTTATAATTATTATAATAGTACAACCTTAATATTATTATATTGATTTTAACACTACATTTTAGCTTTATCATACATAGTTTTTAATGTATCCATATCTACACTCGTATAAATTTGTGTAGTGGATAAATTGGAGTGTCCAAGTAACTGCTGGATTACTCTGATGTCTACACCATTTTTAAGTAAATGTGTTGCAAAGGAATGTCTAAGAATGTGGGGAGTGACTTTTTTTCTTATTCCTGCTGTTTCCGCATAACGTTTTATCATTAGTTGGATGTATCTAGGAGTTAATGGTTTGTTAATTTTACTATTTAAGAATAAGTACTCTTCATTTGAGTCTCTGAGTTTTAGATATTCTTCAATGACTTCTTTTGTTTTTTCATCAAATAAGACTATTCTATCTTTATCTCCTTTTCCTCTTATTCTGATTGTTCGCTCATCAAAATCAATATCTTTTGTTATTAAATTAACTAATTCTGAAATTCTAAGACCTGATGAATACAGAAGTGCTAAAATAAGTTTATTTCTTAATTTAACAATTTGTTTATTTAAATTATCATATTCATCTACTTCACATGCATTAATCAATTTTCGCACTTCATTTTCATTTAATGATTTAGGCAAAGATTTTGTCCGTTTTGGAGCTTTAATTTCATCTAAAAAGTATAATCTACTGAATTCAAGGAATTTTTTAACTACAACAGTAACAAGGTATATATAATTTTGTGTTACATGTTTATCTCTTTTAAGATGTTGTATATACTTTTTAAAGCTTCTTAAAAACCTTCTTTCATCATAAACATCTTTTTCATTCAATAAATGTTCATGAAATGTTTTGACAATGGAAGTATATGTTTTAATTGTTGCTTGAGAATAATTTCTAATTTCCAACTCAATAAAGTATTCTTCCATCATATCTTGAAAATCAAAAATATCTATAATGTTTTTTTTATTTCCTTTTTTATCATAAACTGGCAGTTTGTATTCTACTAATGCCATTTTACTTTTAGTAGGTAACTGATCTATTTCAAAATCTTCATTCATTTTCATACTCTCAGATTAACAAGATCTTTGTATTTTAGACAATATACATTGGATACACCATATTTTATCAAGATTTAAAAAAAATTGTAAAATATGATTATGAGTTTAATAAATTATTTTATACTTTAATAATCTTATCTGGAATTTATTAAACAGTTGTACATTAATATAAGTGTTTCTTTATTTAAATAATTATTTATTTAGAGTATGCTTAGAATTAGTATAGGATTATTGTAGTGTTTATGAAAATAAATATAAAAGTATATAAAAGTAGGGTTATGAAAAATAAAATAGAATATAAAAAATTGTAAAATAAAAAGATAAAATTAGAAATAGGATAATGGCTACATATTAATAGTTAAATCTTATAGCTATATTGTTGAATAATACTAAAATTAATTGTTGCCAGTGATTATTCGTAGATTTTGTGGTTTTTTGACTATTTCTCCAGATTCAAATGCCACTAAATTTTTGATTCCTTTTTTTGATGATATGTCTACTAATCTTTGGCTTACAACACCATCAAATACAACAGCATATGATTCTCCATTATCTTCTTTAAGTTCATCATATAATTTTTCTACTTTAACCTCTTTTAAGATATTTAGAGTATCATCTATTATTTCAGCATTACCTGTTCCTTCTAAATCTCTTAAAATCTTTTTTAGAACCGTTACTTTGTCTTCAATTTTAGGTTTTGTTTTTGCTTTTTTACTTTGGAATAGCTGTTCTGTTGGTGCTTTATCTCTTAAAGCTATCATAACTTCATCTTTTTCCAAATCTTCAACTTCTTTACCTTTTGGTGCTCGAGTTATGTAATCTACTTCTCCGACTTGTAGAAGTTCTTTTAAAATTAACTCTCCGCCACGGTCGCCGTCTACAAATGCAGTAACAGTTTTTTGTTTAGTTAGTTTCGCTACACTTTTAGGGATATTAACTCCTTCAACAGCAACAGCATTTTTGATTCCATATCTTAAGAGATTGAGTACATCAGATCTGCCCTCAACAACAAGTATAGCATCTGATGTATGGACATTAGGACCAGCTGGAAGTTTTTCATCTCCAAATTCGCAGATTTCATGGATTCTCATAGCTTCCTTAATCTCTTCAATCATTTTAATACTTTCAGGAGCTACTTTATCCATCATTCCCTGATAAATTTCTTTTGCACGGTTAACAACTTGCTCTCTTTTAACTGCTCTAACATCTTCGACTTTTTTAACAGTTATTGTAGCTTCACAAGGTCCTACACGATTAATTGTCTCAAGAGATGCAGCTAAAATAGCTGTTTCAATTCTATCTAAACTTGATGGTATAACAATTTCTCCTTTTGCACGACCACTATTGGAATGAATTATAACTTTAATTCTTCCAATTCTTCCAGTTTTTTGTAATTCACGTAAATCAAGGTCATTACTTAAAAGACCTTCAGTTTGACCAAATACTGCCCCAACAACGTCAGGTTTTTCAACTATTCCGTTGGCATTGATTTGGGCATGTATAAGATATTTTGTTGTGGTTAATTCTTCTCCTTTTCCCATGTTAAGCCTCCATTTATTTAGATACTTTCAGGGATAATTTATATTCTATGAATTTTAATTTAATTAGGGATTATGAATTATTTGAATTCACAGATTGCATTTAATTGCATAAATTATACTTGTAAGTTTCATAAGTAATTTATATAATAATTTAATAATTGGTTAATGTGAGTAATTATAATAACTTGAATATTTTATAATAATTTAATTTCTAGATTATTCACAATCAAACTAAAAGGAGTTTAATTAAATATCATTTTGTAAATATTCAGCTATTTCTCATGCAATTAAAGAAGTGTTGTTTTTAACTTTAGACTATATATTGAACCTTTGAACAATAACTATATTATAATAACTATTATAATATTAAATCCAGAGAATATATTAATTTAATATTTTTAATCAATTTAATAACTATTAATAAATCAATAATAATAATTTTTTATAAATTAAAATAGATTAAATAACATAGTTATAATAACTAATTAATGTAATTTTAATTATTTTTAATAATTATTTTATGAAATGTCTTTTGATCAAATTTAATTTGTTAAGTTAGAAAATCTTTGATTTTCTTTAATTTTTTTTTAAACTTTGTTTCATAAGTTAAAATTATGTATTTTAAAATAATTTAATCTTTAATTTTTCATCCTATTTCATATTAAGTTAATTATATTAAATCTTCCATCAATAGTTACATACTTTTAATAATTTTGAATTAATAGCTATTTTGTAAGCTATACATTGATTATAATACTCCCTTAAATAATAACATTCATATTAATTGTCATATTTAGTTATTGTTCCTGATAATTTAATAATTAAGTTAGTGTAAATTTAAATTCATGATTTAATTTTCGTATGTTTATTCAATATTCGGTATATATGTCTTAATAGTTTTTAATTACTTCTTTTTGCTATTGTATTGTTATATGTCATGTTTCAACATTTTAATAGCTAATGATTATATAAAATGATAAATAAAATTGTAAAACTCGTTTGAGCATATGATTGTAATATTATCCAATTTATTGTATATTTTTACTACTATATAAAATTGTATATATTTTTTGATTTGTCTAAATTTTAATTGAATAATTTTATATGTTATTTTGTTTTTGTGATATTTTGTATTTAATAAATAGTTATTTATATTATAATAATATAATATTTATATTAATTAAAACTTTATATTATCTTGTTATTTATTAAACATTCATTAATTATTATAAAGTTATTTATAAATTAAAGATTATATATTTATTCATTAATTAATTTCTATTTATATTATTAGTTATATATTAATTAAAATTTGTAAATGTGTTTTTATGTCTTCTAAAAAATTATCTCCAAAAAGCTTTTTAAATGATTTTTATAAGAGTAAAGTTAAAGATTATGATTATGAGAATATAACTTTATTTGATGTTATTGATTTAAATAATAAAAATTCTATTAATGATTTTATTGGTGAAAATCTTGATAATCTAGATATTACTAAATTATATGATGATTTGGATGGTAAAATTAATAATCTTAAATTACTTTTAGAATCAACATCTGCATGCCAAATTTCAGATGCTTTAAGCGATTTATCTAATAATAATGGCGTTATTAAAACTATTAAATCTATTAATAATCAAAAAGCTTATGGGGTGGTGGTTACAGCTGAAACTGATTCTAATGATTGGGGAACTAGCTTAATCGCTATTGATAAAGCTAAAAAAGGAGAAATTTTATTTATTCATGCTCCAGGTGAATCTTCAGCTATTTGGGGAGAATTAACTTCTACTTCTTCTAAATCTAAAGGAATTAGCGGGACTGTAATAGTTGGTGCTACACGAGATATTGATTTTTTGATTAATTATGATTATCCCGTATTTGCCTCTTCTGTTGTTCCAAATGCAGGTAAAGCTTATGCTAAAGGTAAAATAAATGTTCCTATTAATATAGATGGTGTTAATGTGCTTCCTGGAGATTTTATATTTGCTGATGAAAGTGGGGTAGTCGTTATTCCCAAAGGGATCTTTAAATTAGTGATGAGGCAATTAATTGATATTAAAATAAATGAATTTAATATAATTTCTGAAATTAATAAAGGTAAAGCTATTTCTGAGATTTTAAATTTATAATATTTTTATTATTTAATTTATAATATGCTTTTTAATTAGTTTGTTAATTAATTTATAGTGCTTTAATTAGTTTGTTAATTAATTTATAGTGCTTTAATTAGTTTGTTAATTAATTTATAGTACTTTTTAATTATTTTGTTTTAATTTTTATGATTTCGTTTTTCAAATGTTTTTAGGACTATAATTTTTACTATTTATTAGTTCAACAATATTCACTACTTCGAATTGTTCATATCTATATTATCATTTTATTCAATAGTTATATAAATTTGTGTTATGTAGTTAAATCTTGTTTTATATAAACAATATGTTCTTTTGCTTATGACATCGTTTTTCATCTTTTTAAAAATGTATTAAATGATTTTCTATTACTTTTCATATCCATATATTTATATAATACATTATTTTTTATATATAATATTATCGTAATACTTATATATGATGAGCTTTAAAGGGTATAGTATACATACATTCACTTTTATAATAAAGTTTGATTATCATGAAATTTTTAGGTACTATCTCGCATATGTCGAATTCTGGGAAATTAATAGCTAGGTCATCAAAAACACCTCATTTTGGAGCTTTGATTTTTGATAAAAATAAAAAGAAGATTGGTAAAATTGCAAATATCTTTGGACCTACTAAGAATCCTTATATATCTGTAAGGTTGTTTAAATCTATTAATTTGAATAAATATAGTAATAGTGAATCAGATAATCTGTATGTAGCTGTTAACTCTAAGAAAAAGGAGAGGAAATCACGAAAGATGAAATGATTAATGAACTTTCTGAGCGAAGAAAGCCTGTAGATTCCATTTCTGCTAAAAAACGTATGCAAAATGATGTTACTGCTACAGAAAAACAAACAACAACATGTCCTGAATGTGGATCTGAAGATCTCATTGGAGATTATGAACGTGCTGAAATAGTTTGTTCCCATTGTGGTCTTGTTGTGGATGAAAATTTAGTTGATATGGGTCCTGAATGGAGAGCTTTCGATCATGAACAGAGAGATAAGCGTACACGGGTTGGAGCACCTATCACTTACACCATTCACGATAAAGGTTTAAGTACTATGATTGATTGGAGGAATAAAGACATATATGGTAGAGATATTCCTGCAAGAAATCGAGCTCAATGGTATAGACTTAGAAAGTGGCAGAGAAAAATCAGAATTTCTGGTGCTACTGAAAGAAACTTAGCTTTTGCTTTAAGTGAATTGGATAGAGACTCTTCAAGATTAGGTCTTCCAAGAAGTGTTAGGGAAGCGGCATCTGTTGTATACAGAAGTGCTGTGGAAAACAAATTGATTAGAGGAAGAAGTATTGAAGGAGTAGTGGCAGCATCACTATATGCTGCATGTAGACGATGTAGTGTACCTCGTACTTTAGATGAAATAGCTGAAGTGTCAAGAGTCACTAAAAAAGAAGTTGGAAGAACTTATAGGTTTTTAACAAGAGAATTAAACATTAAATTACCTCCAACATCTCCTGTTGATTATGTTCCAAGATTTGCAAGTGAACTTGGTTTATCTGGTGAAGTACAGTCAAAAGCTATTGAAATCATTGATAAAGCTATGGAAAAAGGTCTTACATCAGGTAGAGGACCGACAGGTGTAGCTGCCGCTGCATTATACATTGCTTCAGTCTTACTTAATGAAAGAAAGACTCAAAGAGATGTTGCAGAAATAGCTGGTGTAACCGAAGTTACAATAAGAAATAGATATAAAGAGCTTACTGAACAACTTGAAATGGGTGTAACTCTTAAATAACTTAATTAATTTTTTACAATTTTTTTAGTTACTATTTTTTCTAGCTAATACTTTTTCTATTTTTCTATTTTTTTGCTATTAATTTAATTTAGAGTATTCTTTCTATTTTTAACTTTATTGTAGTAATAGCATATTCTTAACATTTATTAAATATATTTTTTTTAACTTAAAAGGCTGTGCAACAATTCAAAAATCTAAGTTTTTAAATTTTGTTAATTAACTTAAAATTACATTTATAGAATTATAATAAATAATATTATAAAAATAAACATTAATATTTAATAAAATTCTATTTTAATTAATATTAACAGCTATTTACTAAACATAGTTATTTTTAAACATTTAATTTTTATTATCATTTAAACTATTTTTAATTCGATTTAACTAATTAATATGAGTTATTTATTAATTATAACTATTTTAAACATTTATTTTTTATAAAAAATATGTATTAATGACTTACAAATATTTTAATTTATTTTAATTAGATATCTATTTTTACAAAAAATAATCATTGCACAGCCAATTAATTCTAAATAAAATTTTAGAAATTTTCATTGATACATTATATGTTCGTAATAATAGTAATATTTATATATTAATAAAACTAAATATAGGATTGATAAATATAATATTTAATTTATAATTAATATTTATTTATAGAAATAAATTTTACAATGTATTAGGTTGTCAAAATTTTGACTTCTGAGAAATTAAAATTTATAATTCAATCATATGTTATAGATTAGGGAAGGAATAGTATAAAATTAGAAAATGAGGAAGATAATATTATAAAATCAAATAATTATTCTAAAAAACGTAATATAATTAATATTAATATAATTAAAATAGCTATTATATTATCACTAATAGCTATTTTATTTATTAGTATTTCATCTGTTAGTGCTGTAAGTGTTACAATTAGTACTACTAATGCTACTGGAATCAATGGAGCTGTTGCTTTAGTTAATACTGGAGGTGCAGGTACTAATCATGTAATCACACTTAATACTGGAACATATAATAAAACTACTGATATTAGGAATAACATTACATCAAGTGTAAACCTCACAATTCAGGGTAATGGTGCAAGAAACACAGTAACTATAGATGCAGTAAAACTTGGAAAAATGTTTAATATTACAGGTACACGAAGTAATGTAACATTCACAAACTTAACATTTATAAATGGTGGTAATACTGTTAATGGTAGTGCTATATCTGTTTATAATTATTCTAAAATAACAATAATAAATTGTAATTTCACAGGTAATTTTGTTACCAATAATGCTGGTTTTGGTGGAGCTATTTATAGTAGTTATAGTAATATTAGTATCTCTAATTCATATTTTATTCGAAATAATGCTAATAGTACTAGTTCTTATGACAGTTATGGTTGGGGTAGTGCTCTTTATGGTGTACGTAGTAATATTACTATCAATGCTTCTTCTTTTAATAATAATAATGGTCGTAGTGGTGCTCTTTATGGTTCATACTGTAATATTAATGTGAATAGTTCTAACTTCACTAGTAACAATGCTACTTATGGTGGTGCTGCTTATATTGATAATACTACTAATCTTACTGTGAATAATTCTATTTTTAATAGTAATAAAGCTGCTAGTTATGGTGGTGCTATTCTTAATGAATACAATGGTATTCTTAATGTAAACAATTCTAACTTCACAAATAATGTTGCACCTGAAGGTGGTGCTATTAGTGGTAATTATAATACTCGACTTATTGTGAATAATTCTAATTTCATTGGTAATAATGCTAGTAGTTATGGCGGTGCTATTTCTATTGATGTTTCTACTACTGGTAATATAAGTAGGTCTAATATCACAGGTAATAAAGGGGGTATTGGTGGAGCTATTTATGTCTATAGTACTGCTAGTCTTAATATCACTGGTTCTAATATTGTTAATAATTCTGGAACTACTGCTGGAGGAATATACACTGGCGGTAACATGGTTTTAAATTACAGTAGGTTATACAACAATAGTGGATATGCTTTGTACAGATCAGCAGGTTCAGTAACTGCTAATTTTAATTGGTGGGGACAGAATAACCTCACTGGTTTGACTAGTGGTACTATCACTATTACTAATTATTATGTTATGAAACTTTATGTAAATGGTGTTAATGTTACAAATGAAACTCTTAATAATCTTACTATTAATTATACTTCTAACACAGCCTTTAATCTTAGCTATAACTTTATATTAAATAACTCTGCTGTTGCTAATACTCCTGGAAACTTACCTTCTTTTAATGTTAGTGTTTCTATTGGTAGTGCTAATACTGGTAATTCAGTAGTTTATAATGGCGAAGCTCGTACTAGTTCTTATAACTGGACTAACATTGTTGTAACTTTGTCTAATCAATCTGCTAATATTAAGGTTAGTGGAGATAAGGTGAATTCCATTCTTGAGGTTCGTGCTTTAACTCCTTCTTATACTATGGGAACATATGTTAACTCTTCAATAAGTACTGGTAGCTTTGATGGTAGTAGCTGGAACAATGCAGTCAAAAACATTTCTTCTGCTTTAGATATTATTAAACAGTTTAATTTAACCCAAGTTGTGATTCACATTGCTGGTTCAAATTTAGGTGGTGCTATTAACTATATTGGAGTTGGAGTGAACACAAACTTAACAATAAATAACACATATAACAATTTAACCCTTAGTGGCGAGTTTGGTTCTCCTGTTATTGATGCTCAGAAACTATCACAGATATTCCATATTAGTGCTAACAATGTTACTATTGCTAATATTACTTTTATTAATGGTTATACTTCATTAGATGGTGGTGCTATTTATAATAATGGTACTAATTTTAGTGTGACTAATTCTACTTTCACTAATAATAATGCTAGTTATGGTGGTGCTATTTATAATTATAATTATAATGGTGGTAATGTTAGTGTGAGGAGTTCTAGTTTTAGTGGTAATAATGCTAGTTATGGTGGTGCTATTTATAATCTTGCTAGTGTTAATTTTAGTGTGAGTAATTCTAATTTTATTGGTAATAATGCTATTGGTGGCGGTGCTATTAATAATTATATTTATGGTGTTAATTTTAGTGTGATTAATTCTACTTTCACAGGAAATAATGCTAATGGTGGTGGTGCTATTCTTAATGAGAATGGTGTTAATTTTAGTGTGATTAATTCTAGCTTCACTAATAATAATGCTAGTTATGATGGTGGTGCTATTTATAATGCTGGTGTTAATTTTATTGTGATTAATTCTAGTTTTATTGGTAATAATGCTAGTTATGAGGGTGGTGCTATTAATGATGGAGGGTATGATTTTAGTGTGATTAATTCTAGTTTTATTGGTAATAATGCTAGTGCTGGTGGTGCTATTTGTCATAGTGGTGTTAATTTTAGTGTGATTAATTCTAGTTTTATTGGTAATAATGCTAGTTATGAGGGTGGTGCTATTTATAATATTAAGGGTGATGGTTTTAGTGTGATTAATTCTAGTTTTATTGGTAATAATGCTAGTGCTGGTGGTGTTAGTTATAATGTTATTACTTATGATGGGGGTGTTAATTTTAGTGTGATTAATTCTAGTTTTATTGGTAATAATGCTGGTTATGGTGGTGCTATTTATAATATGTGTGTTAATTTTACTGTTAGCAATTCTTCATTTTCTAATAATACTCATGCAGCTATTTATACATTAAATAATCAGACTTTTATTGATAATAATTCATTTGAGGGTAATGATGCTGTTTTAGGATTTGGTTTCAATGATTCATTTATTAATTTAAATAGCTATTTACTAAGTAATAATATTATAATTAATAATGATATTGTTTTACTTGTGGATGGTTCTAGGAATAATATTTCTAATGGTTCAATTATTGGAAATAATAACTCAAGAGGAATATTTGTAAATGGTCATAACAACACTTTCTCTAACATTACAATAGCTAATTTAAAAGTTGGTTTGACTTTTAATACAACTAACGGCGGTAATATAATAAGTAATGCTACATTTTATGGTAATGGGGTAGGTATATCGGTGTTAGGTTCTAATGATACTGTTATGAGTTCAACTATAGTTAATAATACTATTGGTATTAATGTAACTGGAAATAGTAGTATTGTTCAGTATAATCGTATTTATAATAATACTTTGGGACTTAATAATTCTGGTACTAATCTTAATGTTAACTTTAATTGGTGGGGATTAAATGATGTTACTGGCAAGTATACAAATAATGGTGCTGATTTCAACTTGACATATTGGTATGTTCTTGAACTTTCATTGAATAATACATTTTACACAACTATAAATGCAACAAGGAATTATACAAAAAACACTCTAGCAACCTTATCTTACAGACTAACCTTAAACAATCTAACTACTAATATTACTAATGATCCAAGTTTATTACCTAACTTTACAGTAGAAGTATTACTTAGAAACAGTACAAATACTGTTAATAGTAGTAATGGGGATATAAGGACACTCACATTTGCACAAGTTGTAATGTTAAATGATACTAATCTTCAATCATCAATTAATGCTTTAGCAGATAATGAGAATATTGTTCTTATTATTGATGCTGATCCTCTTGTTAATCTTACTATTGTTAAAGAGGCTAATGTGACTAATGTTTTGAATAACGATACTATCCAATTCACAATAACTATAACTAATAATGGGACTGACTTCGCATCTAATGTTACTTTTACTGATTTGTTGAATAATGGTTTTAAGCTTCTTAATTGGACTGGAGGTTCATATAATAGCACAACAGGAATTTGGACTGTTGGAGATATTGCAGGTAAAACAAATGTAACATTACAAATGATTGTTCAAGCTATTAAATCAGGAACAATAAACAACACTGCAGGTAATGTAACAGCTATTGAAGCGCTTGTTGATCCAAATATAAACTCCACAGTAACAATAAATGTCGCACCAGCAGTTAATCTAAACATTACCAAAGTATCAAATATAACTGGCTTTAATACATCTCATCTAGGAGAGCACGTTAATTATACCATAACTGTTAAAAATAATGGTTTAGACACTGGAACAAATGTACAGGTACATGATATATTGAACTCTAAAATAACCTACTTTAATTACACTTCTTCAGTAGGTATTTATGATCATAATACTGGTTTATGGAGTATTGGAACACTAAATGTTAATCAAACAGCTACACTTGAAATTGAAGTTATAATAGTTAGTTTAGGAACAATAGAAAATGTTGCAAATGTAACAGCAAAGGAAACAATCCTTAATGGTAGTAACACTAATGCAAGCACAACAATTCATGTAGGTCCTTTAAACAGTACTTTAGTTATTAATCATATTGTGGATGCTAAGGTGAATAGTAGTGTTAGTATTAATGGTACTTTGTTGGATGAGAAAGGTGCTCCAGTTAGTGGTGTTAGTATTAATTTGACTGTTAATAATGTTATGTATAATGCTACTACTAATGCAAATGGTAATTGGAATATTACTTATCATGTGATTTCAACTGGGCGTATTAATGTTGTTGCTGAGTTTGCTGGTAATGCTAATTACATTAGTGCTGCTAACTCAACTTATTTTAATGGTTTGGCTTTAAACAGTACTTTAGTTATTAATCCTATTGTGGATGCTAAGGTGAATAGTAGTGTTAGTATTAATGGTAGTTTGTTGGATGAGAAAGGTGCTCCAGTCAGTGGTGTTAGTATTAATTTGACTGTTAATAATGTTATGTATAATGTTATTACTGATGCCAGTGGTAAGTGGAGCATTGTTTATCCTGTGGGTTCAACTGGACGTATTAATGTTGTTGCTGATTTTGTGGGTGATGTTAATCATACTGGTGCTGCTAACTCAACTTATTTTAATGGTTTAGCTTTAAACAGTACTTTGATTATTAATCATATTGTGGATATTAAGGTGAATAGTAGTGTTGGTATTAATGGTAGTTTGTTGGATGAGAGAGGTGCTCCAGTTAGTGGTGTTAGTATTAATTTGACTGTTAATAATGTTAATTATAGTGTTACTACTGATGCCAGTGGTAAGTGGAATATTAGTTATTTTGTAGGTTCAACTGGGCGTATTAATGTTGTTGCTGAGTTTGTGGGTGATGTTAATCATACTGGTGCTGTTAATTCAACTTATTTTAATGGTTTGGCTTTAAACAGTACTTTGATTATTAATCCTATTGCGGATGCTAAGGTGAATAGTAGTGTTAGTATTAATGGTACTTTGTTGGATGAGAAGGGTTGTTCCGATTAGTGGTGTTATTGTTAATTTGGTTGTCAATGATGTTGCTTATAATGTTACTACTGATGTCAGTGGTAAATGGAGTATTACTTATCTTGTGAGTTCGAATGGTGTTATTAATGTTGTTGCTGACTTTGTTGGTAATAGTAATTATACTGGTGCTGTTAATACAACTTATTTCAATGGAGCAGCTTTAAATAGCACACTAATTATTAATCATGTTGTGGATACTAAGGTGAATAGTAGTGTTAGTATTAATGGTAGTTTGTTAGATGAGAAGGGTGTTCCGATTAGTAATGTAAAGGTTGTTGTGACTGTTAAGGGTGTTATTTATAATGTTACTACTGATGTCAGTGGTAAGTGGAGTATTACTTATCTTGTAGGTTCAACTGGATTATTTAATGTTGTTGCTATCTTTAATGGTAATACTAATCATGCTGCTGCTGGAAATGAAACAAGTTTTAATGGAGTTTCTTTGAATAGTACTTTGATTATTAATCATGTTGTGGATGCTAAGGTGAATAGTAGTGTTAGTATTAATGGTAGTTTGTTGGATGAGAAGGGTGTTCCGATTAGTAATGTAAAGGTTGTTGTGACTGTTAATGGTGTTGTTTATAGTGCTACTACTGATGTCAGTGGTAAGTGGAGTATTATTTATCTTGTAGGTTCAACTGGACGTATTAATGTTGTTGCTGAGTTTGTGGGTAATGTTAATTATGTTGCTGCTGTAAATAGCACTAGTTTTAATGGTTTGCCTTTGAATAGTACTTTGATTATTAATCATGTTGTGGATGCTAAGGTGAATAGTAGTGTTAGTATTAATGGTAGTTTGTTGGGTGAGAAGGGTGTTCCGGTTAGTAATGTAAAGGTTGTTGTGACTGTTAATGGTGTTGTTTATAGTGTTACTACTGATGTCAGTGGTAAGTGGAGTATTAGTTATTTTGTAGGTTCAACTGGGCGTATTAATGTTGTTGCTGAGTTTGTGGGTAATGTTAATTATGTTGCTGCTGTAAATAGCACTAGTTTTAATGGTTTGCCTTTGAATAGTACTTTGATTATTAATCATGTTGTGGATGCTAAGGTGAATAGTAGTGTTAGTATTAATGGTAGTTTGTTGGGTGAGAAGGGTGTTCCGATTAGTAATGTAAAGGTTGTTGTGACTGTTAGTGGTGTTAATTATAATGCTACTACTGATGCCAGTGGTAAATGGAGTATTACTTATCTTGTAGGTTCAACTGGACTATTTAATGTTCTTGCTGTCTTCGATGGAAATGATAAGTATGTTAGTGCTACTAACAGTACTACTTTTATTGTGACTAACAATGTAAATATTAGTATTGTTAAAATAGCTAGCATTAATGGAATTAGTAATAGTGCTAAGGGTCATGTTGGAGATATTGTGATTTATACCATCAATGTAGTGAACAATGGTGTTATTGATGCTACTGGAGTTCTTGTAACTGAAATAATAGACAGTACTAAGTTGAAATTTAATAAAGCATCTGTAACACAAGGATCTTATAATAATATTAATGGATTATGGACTATTGACGGGCTTGCAGCTGGTGAAACCGTAACACTTACAATCAATGCTACTATAATAGCTATAGGTAACATTAGTAATTCTGCTAATGTTTCAGCAAGTGGAAATAATACTAATAGCAACAATAGTAGTTCAGTAACTATTGTCTCAGTTGCAATTCCAACCCAAATCAATACATTAAATGTGATAGTGGCTGTTGATAATTCTGTTAAACTTGAATCTATTTTAAAAGATAGTAATGGTAAATCTATTGATGATAAAGAGGTTAAATTCTATGTTAATGGAAAACTTATCGGAACGGCTGTTACTGATGTAAAAGGTGTAGTTTACTTTAAATATACTCCAACAAAAACAGGCACATTAACTTACACTTCATCCTTCACTGATCCTATAGGGTTTTATGATTATTCAACATCAACGTCTACTATAACTGTAACTAAAGATAATATCACTTTAACCACTAAATTACCATCTGGATATGTTGGAGATAAAAAAACAATAAAAATCAAAGCTACCAGTGAAAGTAAGACAGTTCCAAACAAAACATTTACAGTCTATATAAATGGTAAAAAAATAGGTAATTATAAAACTAATAATAAAGGTGAATTTACTATAAAAACCACACTTAAAAGTTTAAATAAATTACAAATTAAGTTCGCTGGAGACAATAAATACAATAAATTGTCTAAAACTTACACCTACATTGCTAAATCTAAAGAAAAAACAATCACTATTATATACTATGCTAAAACCAAATATAGTAAACCTGTAAATTTGAAGGCTAAATTAACTACTATTAAAGGAAAAGTATTAGCTGGTAAATACATTAAATTCTATGTTGCAGGAAAATATGTTGGAAAATCTAAAACAAATAAAAAAGGAATAGCTATCTTAAAATATACTCCTAAAAAGAGATAGTACTCTTACTTTTTTAACATCTCAATATTGTATAGATATATTGTAAAAATCTAAATGTATTTTATTTTTTTAAATGTATTTAGTAGGTTCTTTAGCTATTAAATTAAATATTAATACTTAAATTAGAAATTTAAACTAATAACGTGTTAATAGATTCAATTTCATTTTAAAAATAAAAAAATAAATTAATGTAATATAATTTAATTAAGATTAATCATAACTCAATTTAACCAATTTATATAAAATAAGAAAAATAAAAGCAGGGAATTTAAGTTCCCTTAGTTATAGTTGTATTTTAAATTTAGTAGTATTTGTTTGTGTAAATTACTTAGGGTTATCTATGGTAATTTAGAACCTGCGGAGTAGTATACTCCGTTAACAATTGTACCTCCTGCGGGGGCATAACTAGTTGAGCTACTTGAAGATGATCCACTACTTGAGGTTGGTTTACTTGAGGATGAGCTACTGCTTGAGGATCCACTGCTTGAGGATGAGCTACTGCTACTGCTTGAGGATCCACTGCTTGAGGATGAGCTACTGCTACTGCTTGAGGACGGTAATTTAGAACCTGCGGAGTAGTATACTCCGTTAACTATTGTGCCGCCTGCTGGAGCGTAACTAGTTGAGCTACTTGAGGATGGTATTGTAGAACCTGGAGAGTAGTATACTCCGTTAACTATTTGACCGGTTGATGTTGTAGTGCCGCTGCTTGAGGATCCACTTGAGGATCCACTGCTTGATGACCCAGTACTTGAGGATCCTGTACTGCTAGTTGCATAAACAGGTACATATGTTATATATCCAGTACAGTAATCAATAACTACTTCATAACAAATAGGTGTTGATGTACTTGTGGTTGTTGTACTTGTAGTTGAAGTTTTATAAACTGGTCTATATTGACCTGTAGGATTTCCACATTCATCGAGAATAGGTTCATAATGGTCAACATTTGATTGGTTAACATGTGTTACGTTACCTGATTCAGTTGGTGTGCTTGGTGGTGTAGTGACTGTTTTATTTATTATTATAACAACTGCTGTAGCATTGTTGTTGTTATAGTTAGTTTCTTCTTCATTACCACTTACATTGACTTTATTAGTCCATGTTCCTGTGGTTTTTGCTTTAACAATTATTTTTAAGGTTACAGATTCTCCAACATTTAAGTCCCCTATGTTCCATATTCCAGAGGAGTATGTTCCAGTACTTGTGGAATAGCTAGAGTATGTAACTCCACTTGGTAATACATCAGTTATTTTAACTCCAGTCGCATTACTTGGACCATTGTTTTTTACAGTTATTGTATAACCTATGGTATCTCCAACATATACAGTTGAAACATTAGCTGATTTAGTTATTGCAAGATCTATATTGTTTTTAATAACAATGGTTGCATTATCATTATTGTTATTGTAGTTGGTTTCATTTTGATCACCACTTACATTGACTTTATTAGTCCATGTTCCTGTGGTCTGTGCTTTAACAATTATTTGTAATGTTACTGATTCTCCGATTTTCAAGTTTCCTATGTTCCATATTCCAGAGGAGTATGTTCCATTACTTGTGGAATAATTAGAGTATATAAGTGAGCTGTTGACCATATTCAATATGTTGTTGATTAAGGATGATGTATCCATTATTCTGGTACTTGGGGTGGTTGGGGTGTTATTTGTGGAATAGCTAGTGTATGTTCCAGTACTTGTGGAATAGCTAGAGTATGTAACTCCACTTGGTAATATTTCGCTTACTTTAACTCCAGTTGCATCTTCTGGACCATTGTTTATTACAGTTATTGTATAAGTTATACTGTCTCCAAGATTTACACTTGAAGCATTAGCTGATTTAGTTATTGCAAGATCTATAAGATGATCTTTGATAACAACACTTACATTATTTTCGTTGTTTGTGTATGTTGTTTCATTTTCTTTAGCACTTACATTGACTTTGTTGGTGTAGGTACCTGGGTTACCATTAGCTGTTACAATTAAATCTAAGGTTACACTTGTACCATATGGTAAGCTTCCTACAGTCCATAAATTATCTGCTTGTGAGAATGTTCCTCTAGAAGGATTTGCACTTTGATAAGTGAATCCATTAGGTAATACTTCACTTAATTTAACATTTGTAGCATCATTTGGACCATTGTTTTTTACAGTTATTGTATAATGAACAAGATCTCCTGAGTATAATTCAGTTATATTTGCAACTTTGATTACTTGGATATCTACTATTGGTTCTAAAACTTCAACAGTTTCATTATCAACATTATTTTTATAATCGAGTTCTTCTTCAGCAGCTTCTACACTAACAATATTTGTGTAGTTACCTTGTTTAGTGTCAGCTTTAAGTACTAAGTTTAATACTCCACTTACACCTACACCTAGGTTTGCTATAGTCCATATTTTAGTGTTTTTGTTGTAATTTCCACGACTAGCTGTGTGGCTAACATATGTGAATCCATTAGGAAGAATTTCTGAAACTTTAACTTGTGTTGCTTTTTCTGGACCGTTATTAAGAACAGTTATAGCAAAGTCAACTAATTCTCCTTGAAGTACTTGGGTTACATTTGCAACTTTAGTTATTACAATGTCTACTCCAGTGTAAACTTCGATTGTTGCGTTTGCTTCGTTGTTAGTTAAATCAGATTCTTCTTGTGCTCCACTTACATTAACTATGTTAACATAATTTCCTGGATTAGCATTAGCTATAACTATTAATTCTAATGTTGCGGTATCTCCATTAGCTAATTTTCCAATATTCCATATTTTAGTGTTTTTGTTATATGTTCCTAGATCTGCGGTGTAGCTATCAAATTTAAATCCATCAGGCATAATGTCTGATACTTTAACTTGTGTTGCATTCTGTGGACCATTATTTTTAACAGTTATAGTGTAAGCAACTTTCTTACCTTTAAGTACTCTAGTTTCGTTAGCAACTTTAGTTATTGCAAGGTCTATTGCAGTGTAAACTTCGATTGTTGCCTTTGCTTCGTTATTAGTTAAATCAGTTTCATTTTGTGCTCCACTTACATTAACTATGTTAACATAGGTGCCTGGGTTTCCATTAATTATGAATATAATGTTTAATGTTGCAGTAGAACCATTAGCTAATTTTCCAATGTTCCATACTTTATTATTTTTGTTATATGTTCCAACATCTGCAGTGTAGTTATCAAACTTGAATCCTTCAGGTACAAGGTCTGATACTTTAACTTGTGTTGCATCTTGGGGACCGTTATTTGTAACGGTTATAGTATAATTTACTTGTTGACCTTTAATAACTTTAGTTTCATTAGCTGATTTAGCTATTGCAAGATCTATTGTAGGTATAAGTGTTAATTTCTCTTTACTAATGTTATGTGGAGTATAATCAAATATTAACATTGCTTGGGTTGTTGATCCAGTACTCTTTCCTGGTTTTGCCATACGGAAAATAAATTCATTGTATGTTTCAGTAGTAATTGTTGAATTGTATGTAGATCCATTAATTATTTTTGTATCTGAAATAACTGAAACTACTTTCTTTGTGGAGTTCACTTTGTAGTTATCTGCATATGATTTATTTGCTATGGTTGGGTTTTCACTGATTTTCCATACTTCTTTTTGAAAATCATTTTTCTTAGTAAGGTTATTAGATATTTCATCATTGTAATTTGCAACAATGTATTCAATAACTCCTTGTTTTGTATTAATTCTATTGGCTATTTCTAATGTATCACCATTTTTAACACTTTCCTTTTCTTCTACACACATATAGTCATAGTTTCGATTATCTGTTAAACTTGTAACAGTATGATCTTCATTTATCGTGACTTCCTCAGCAAACACTGTTGATGGAAGTATAAACACGAATAAAATCGCCACTATGGCAAATATTAGATATTTATTCTTCATATTATCATTTCACCAGTTATAAAAATATATTATATATTAAATTTAATTAATTTAAGATTTCTATTATAAGTCAGTTATAATAAAATAATTTGTTTTAAATCAATATTTGTTCAAATATTTGTATATTTAACTTAATTCTAGTTTATTCTTAAATTTTATTTGTTAAATATTCAAATATGGTATTTTTAACTCTATTTGTTGTAATTTATTTAATTTTTTGTTTATCTGTCTGATTGTATTGTTTTGCATTTAATTTTGGGTGTTTGTCTGTCTGATTGTATTGTTTTGCATTTAATTTTGGGTGTTTGTTTGTCTGATTGTATTGTTTTGCATTTAATTTTGGGTGTTTGTTTGTCTGATTGTATTGTTTTGCATTTAATTTTGGGTGTTTGTTTGTCTGATTGTATTGTTTTGCATTTAATTTTGGGTGTTTGTCTGTCTGATTGTATTGTTTTGCATTTAATTTTGGTGTTTGTCTGTTTGGTTGCATTGTATTGCATTTAAATTCTATTTTTATTGATATCTTAAATTTATTAAATTTAAACTGATTTATAATAAATATTATATAATATGATTAATTATTTGCAATCATTAAATGAAATTTATAATCACATGCTTGTCTAAAAAGTTAGTAAAAGACTATAAATAGCTATACTCTCTAATACTATCTAATTAAACATATTATTCTCATATACTACAAATGATATATTGCTTCTTTTAAATTGATCCAATATATTAATTAATTATAATGAATAGATTAGGGACTTTAAATTAAAAAAGTTCATATTTGGCTCAAGTAGAAGTATTATTCCTATAAAAAGAGGATATTAGAAAATGGATAGTTGGGGGTTGATAAATGAATTATTTTTATTTTGAATTGTTATTTGTTTATATTTATGAGATCGTAATAACTATGATCTTATTAATTCCTTTATAAATTATATAAATAATTAGGTACTTAATTATAAAATAATATCATAGCTATTTTTTCTAAATTAATAAATCATATATATCATTAACTTAAAATTAATTGAAAGTATTACCTCATTGCTTTAAAGTAACATTAACATTAATTTCTAGCATGAAATATAACAATTTAATTTTTACTCTTACTAATTTCTAAACATTACAATCTAATTTTCGTAGTTACACATATTTAAGTGTTTCCATAATATACAAACTATATATCTTGTGAATCAAAATCCCATGAAATGTACATGAAATATATTAATTACAATGAATATAAACGAACTAATTATCATTATATTAACTAATCATTGTTATATCACAACTATAATTATTAAAAATATGATTTCATCTTAAAATCATATAACCATTTATATATGCTTAATCATAATATATGTATAAATAAAAATTGAATATACTTATAATTTTAAGGTGTTAAAAATGGAGACTAAAAATAGGTTAAGAACTACTTTAAATCTTGATAAAGACATTATTAAGTCTATTAAAATCATAGCAGCAAATAAAAATTCTACACAAACTGAAATAATAAATGAATATCTTAAAAAAGGTTTAGAATCAGAAGATGAAAAAAATAAAATACCTCAGTATTTAATAGCTAACAAAAATACTTTTAACCCTGACCCTGAAAGAAGAATGAAATTTGCAGGAATCATTAAAACAAAAAAACCATTTAATACCTCTAAAGCATTAGATGAAGTAAGAAAAATGGAGTATTGACCATGATTTTTTTGGATGCTAGTTTTTTAATTAATTTCTATGTTGAAAACAACAAATATCATAAAAGAGCAGGTGAAATATTAAAATCTATTGGAAATGAAAATTTATTAATCTCTAAACTTGTAATAATGGAAGTAATTACAGTTATGAATATTAAATTAAAACAAGATTCTAAATTAATATCAAAGGTTTATGAAGAGTTAAATAATAACTATACAATTCTAATTGATAATGATTTTTATGATAAAGGATTAGAAATACTTAGTAAATCATTAAAAGAAAATAAAAAAAGATTACCTTTATTTGATTGTGTTTATATGGCATTAATGCAGGAATTAGGAATAAAAGAAATTGCTACCTTTGATAAACATTTCAATAATGTAGATGGAATAAAAGTGATAAATTAAACAAAAAAAGGAATGGTCTGGTTCATGACGTTTTAGTAATTTGTTAAAATAAAAATATCAAATAATGAGCTACTATAATAATAAATTAATTAACAGTTTAACTTAATTCAACTAAAATAATATGCTTCTGTGAATAATTTTATCATTTTTTTTCACAAATATATTTTCATAACATATACGTATAATCTATTGTATAATTTTTTTTATCAAATATATTTTTATTAGTGGATTTAAAGAATTTTAGATTCTAATATATATTATTTTTGAGTTTACTTAATTTTTAGCTGTTACAATAGAATTTTTTTATACAGTATAAAAAATTTTATACAATTCTTTTATTTGACTTTATTTTTTCTTTAAACACTTCATTTTCTGCTGTATTCCTTTTTATCTTATTTTTTATTTTTATTTTTAGCTATTTACTTCTTTAGTTTCTTTATTTTATTATTAATATTTTTATTATCTTTTAATAGCTATTTTATAATTATTTAAACAGTTATAGCTATTTTTAGCAAGTTTTCATTTTTTCACTATTTTGGGCTAGTTCGATATATACTAAACTATCAATTTATACCTATTTTGTTAGAGTTTAATAAAACATTATTTTTAATGTATTTTGTTTTATTTTTTATAATATTATTGCTTATTTTAATATGTTTCATGGCTTTTTTTAAACAATAAATATAATATCTTATTTATTTTTTAATCCAAAATAGCTTTTGATCAAACTTAATTTATTAAGTTAGAAATCCTTGATTTCTTTAAATCACAGATTTTAAAGTTAGAAAAGGATTTTTTTTATCTTTTTGTTTCTTAAACTTAATTTATTAAGTTAGAAAATCTTTGATTTTCTGAACTTTTATTTCTAAATGAAATTTAGAGAAAATCTTTGTTTTATCCTTTTAAAAAGTTTTTTAAAAAGTTTATTTCATAATTATTATACAATATAATTTCATAATTATAATATTATTTCTATTAATAGAAACATTTATATATAACTAAAACTAACTATTCTTAATGTGTGTATAATATTTGGTTTATTTTAAAAGCTTATAATTGTCAAATATTATATGCATGTTATTTAAATTTGTAAATAATTAATTAGGAGGTTTATTTTCATGCAAAACAAAAATATAATGGGTCTTAATAAAACAAAAGATTTATTTAAGGTTTTAAGTCATAAAATTCTTAAAATATCTGTTTTATTGTCCATAATAGCTATTTTAGTACTTAGTTTTTCTACTGTTAATGCAGCTGATCTTACATTAACACCTAGTGATTCTATTAATAGTGCTATAAACACTGTCTCAAGTAGTGGTACTGATAATTCCATTACTCTAGGATCTGGAACATATAATAAAAGTAATGATCGTAATAATAACTTAGCATTCTCAAACAAGAATTTAACTATTAAATCAAATGGTGCAGCAAATTCGACCATCATTGATGGAAGGGATAGTGGAAGACTATTCCATATAACTGGATCAAATAATATTATTACTTTTAAGAATATAACATTTAGAAATGGAAGAATAACAGGGGCTTATGGTGGTGCAATATATTCACAAGGTACCAACAATAAAATAACCATAATCGGTTGTATTTTTGAAAACAATAAGGCAGGTTATGGTGGTGCTATTTATAATAGTCGAGGTAACACCTTCAATGTCACTGATTCTATTTTTGATCATAACAATGCTAGTACTTATGGTGGTGGAGCTATTTGGAATGAAGGTAACTTTGTTGTAACTGGTTCTAACTTCACAAATAATTATGGTGTTTATGAAGGTGGTGCTATTAATATTAGGGGTCGTGGTAATCTTAATGTTAGTAAATCTATTTTTATTTCTAACTATGGTGGCTGGGGTGGTGCTATTAATAATGATTACAATACTACCTTAATAATGACCAACTCTACCTGTATAAATAACACTGCTATTGAAGGTGGTGCTATTGACACTGATTTTCAGGGTAATACTACTGTAATTAATTCTACCTTTGTAAACAATGATGCTAGTAGAGGTGGTGCTATGCGTAATATTGGAGGTAGTTATTCTAATGTAATCGGCTCTACTTTTACAAATAATACTGGTAATACTGGTGGAGCTATTTACAATGAAAATTCTTCTTTCAAGGTGGAAAATTCTTCTTTCATTGATAATGAAGCTGCAGATGGTGGAGCTATTAATAATCATCACTATGATTTTACTGTGAAAAATTCTAACTTCACAGGTAATACTGCTAGCTATCATGGTGGTGCTATTTATAATGATTATAATGGTTTTAGTGTGACAGGTTCAAACTTTGTAGGTAACAAAGCTCCCTCAAATGGAGGTGGTGGAATATACAATAAAGGTAGTAATGTGATTGTGAATTATAATCGTTTCTATTTAAACACTAATTATGCTCTACTTACTACTGGATCCGTTAATGCTAACTTCAATTGGTGGGGTGATAATTCCAATCCAACTAGTCACAAAGTAAGCGGTGCAAATATAAATTATTGGTATGTATTAGAATTGTCTTTGAACAACACATTTAAAACAACTGTGGATGCAACAAAAAACTATAATGTTAATCAACATGCTAATTTAAGCTATTATTTAACATTAAATACTCCAACATCTAATAACCCATCTCTATTGCCTTACTTTGAGGTAACTGTTCTTCTTAAAAACAAAACTGGTATTGTTAATAATATAACTGCTGATATCAGAACAACTAATCTAACTTATGATGTTCTTGTTACCAACTCAAACAATTTACATTCAATTAATGCTTTATCTGATGACGAAAATGTTATATTGGCTATTGAAGCTGAAGCAGTGAACTATACAGTCAATGTGAACATTGTTAAGGTAGCGAATGCTAGTGTTGCAAATGTTGGTGATACTGTTGTTTATACTATTACTGTGTCTAATAATGGTTCAACTGATGCTACTGGTGTTGTTGTATCTGATAATTTGGATTATAGTAAATTGCAGTTTGTTAATGCTAGTAGTGTTTCTTATAATTCTGTTACTGGTAAGTGGAATGTTGGTGGTTTGGCTGCTGGTAAGTCTGTGAGTTTGAATATTACTGTTCGTGTTATTGGTGCTGGATCTATTGTGAATGTTGCGAATGTGACTACTAATGAGAATAATACTGGTAATCCTAAAGATAATGTTACTGTTACTGTGAATGGGTCTGTTAATGTTAATATTGTTAAGGTAGCGAATGTTAGTGTTGCAAGTGTTGGTGATACTGTTCTTTACACTATTACTGTGTCTAATAATGGTTCAACTGATGCTACTGGTGTTGTTGTGTCTGATAATTTGGATCATGGTAAATTGCAGTTTGTTAATGCTAGTAGTGTTTCTTATAATTCTGTTACTGGTAAGTGGAATGTTGGTGGTTTGGCTGCTGGTAAGTCTGTGAGTTTGAATATTACTGTTCGTGTTACTGGTGCTGGAGCTATTGTGAATGTTGCGAATGTGACTACTGTTGAGAATAATACTGGTAATCCTAAAGATAATGTTACTGTTAATGTGAATGGTTCTGTTAATGTGAATATTGTTAAGGTAGCGAATGTTAGTGTTGCAAGTGTTGGTGATACTGTTGTTTATACTATTACTGTGTCTAATAATGGTTTGACTAATGCTACTGGTGTTGTTGTGTCTGATAATTTGGATTATGGTAAATTGCAGTTTGTTAATGCTAGTAGTGTTTCTTATAATTCTGTTACTGGTAAGTGGAATGTTGGTGGTTTGGCTGCTGGTAAGAGTGTGAGTTTGAATGTTACTGTTCGTGTTATTGGTGCTGGATCTATTGTGAATGTTGCGAATGTGACTACTAATGAGAATAATACTGGTAATCCTAAAGATAATGTAACTATCACAACAACTGGTACTGTAGATGTTAATATTGTTAAGGTAGCGAATGCAAGTGTTGCAAGTGTTGGTGATACTGTTGTTTATACTATTACTGTGATTAATAATGGTTCAACTGATGCTACTGGTGGTGTTGTGTCTGATAATTTGGATTATGGTAAATTGCAGTTTGTTAATGCTAGTAGTGTTTCTTATAATAGTGTTACTGGTAAGTGGAATGTTGGTGGTTTGGCTGCTGGTAAGAGTGTGAGTTTGAATATTACTGTTCGTGTTATTGGTGCTGGTAGTATTGTGAATGTTGCGAATGTAACTACTAATGAGAATAATACTGGTAATCCTAAAGATAATGTTACTGTTAATGTGGACGGCTCTGTTAATGTTAATATTGTTAAGGTAGCGAATGTTAGTGTTGCAAGTGTTGGTGGTACTGTTGTTTATACTATTACTGTGTCTAATAATGGTTCAAATGATGCTACTGGTGTTGTTGTATCTGATAATTTGGATTATACTAAATTACAGTTTGTTAATGCTAGTAGTGTTTCTTATAATAGTGATATTGGTAAGTGGAATGTTGGTAGTTTGGCTGCAGGTGAAACTGTGAGTTTGAATATTACTGTTCGCATTATTGCTGCTGGAACTATTGTGAATATTGCAAATGTAACAACTAATGAAAATAACAAAGGCAATCCTAAAGATAATGTAACAATCACAACAAATGGTACTGTAGATGTCAATATTGTTAAGGTAGCAAATGTTAGTGTTGCGAATGTTGGTGATACTGTTGTTTACACTATTACTGTGATTAATAATGGTTTAACTAATGCTACTGGTGTTGTTGTAACTGATGGTTTAGATTATAGTAAATTGGCTTTTGTTAATGCTAGTAGTGCTTCTTATAGTAGTGTTACTGGTAAGTGGAATGTTGGTAGTTTGGCTGCAGGTGAAACTGTGAGTTTGAATATTACTGTTCGTATTATTGGTGCTGGAAGTATTGTGAATGTTGCGAATGTGACTACTACTGAGAATAATACTGGTAATCCTAAAGATAATGTAACCATTATTTCAAATAATGATGTTAATGTATCATTAACTAAAGTCTCAAATTCTACAGGTACTTCATATCTTGGAGATAATGTACAGTACACAATAACTGTTACAAATCATGGTTCAACTAATGCAACTGGAGTCTATGTTATTGATAATTTGGATTACAATAAATTACAATTTGTAAATGCAATTCCAAGTATAGGATCATATGATAGTAATACTGGAAAATGGACAATTGGAAACCTCCAACCAGGAGAAATTGCAACCCTAACAATCAACACAATAGTAATCAATACTGGAATAGTAATCAATACTGCAAATGTAAACACTAATGAAACCAATATCAACAACAAAACTAATGGCACTGTTGAATTTAATGCAAGTGAAAATGATGCAGATTTCAAGGACAACATCACTAAAACACCTGATAACAATAACACTAATGTAGTTATAGATAATAATAATCATAACAACAATCCAAAGATAACCATTCCAAATAAAACAATAACTAAAAATCCAAAGATAACTATTCCAAATAAAACAATAACTAAAAATCCAATTAAAGTTAAAGCTAATGGTACAATGAAGAAAACAGGTATTCCAATAATAGCTATTATATTAGTTTTGAGTTTACTTGGTTTAGCTTCAATTAAAAGAAGAAGAAAATAAGTTATTTTTAATAAAATGACTATTTTTATCTATTTTTATTTTTTTTAAGTATATAATGCTCAAAAGTCTTTTTTACTAGACATTTAAATTTTATTTTGAGCTTAAACATTTTATTGTTTATTTTGTTTTTAGGGGTACATGGAACTATTATTTTACACTACTTTTCTTAGTTTTTTAATGAAACATTATTTTACTTTTCAATGAATTTTATTAATATTGCTTATTAGTATTAATAGAAACATTTATAAATAATAAAAACAATACATGATATATAAAACTATTAATTATATTGAACTTATAAGATAATTATACTTTATTTAAACATTAAAAAAACATTTTATTTATTTAATACGTATTTAATTTAACTTATTTTTTTAAAACAAGTATAAATTGAGGGATTAACTTGAAAATTAACCATTATAACTATAATAATGTGAATAATCTGAATGATTATTCTAATGATAAAGATACGCACTCTAAATTTAGTAACTTGACTGAAAAAAGTATTACTGTTAGTGAAAACCATGAAGATAATATATTCAAATGCTTTATGGTATCTTTAATGAATATCATGTTAATTTTGCTTAGTTCAATCCCTCGCGAACTTAAAAAAACTATAATTAATAATATAACTGATGTAAATACTAGTAAACTCAATTTTAATAAAATAACTATTATATTATCCCTAATAGCTATTTTATTTATCACTATTTCATCTGTTAGTGCTGCTGATGTTACCATTAGTACTACAAATGCTACTGGTATTAACGGAGCTGTAGCTCTAACTACTGCTACTGGCACTAATCATACAATAACACTTAATCCAGGAACATATAATAAAACTACAGATATTAGAAGTAACATTACAACAAGTAGAAATATCACAATACAAGGTAATGGGACAAGAAACTTAATAATAATAGATGCGAGAAAACTTGGCAACATCTTTAATATCACAGGCACAAGGAGTAATATAACATTTAAAAACTTAACATTTATAAATAGTGATGATACTATACACAGTTCTAATTCTACGATAACAATAATAAATTGTAATTTCACAAATAATAATAATGATGGATTTGGTGGTGTTATTTATAATGTTAATGGTTCTAATTGTAGTGTGATTAATTCTAGTTTCACAAATAATAATAATATTGGACTTAGTGGACTTAGTGGTGTTATTCATAATGTTAATGGTTCTAATTTTAGTGTGATTAATTCTAGTTTCACAAATAATAATGAAACTATACACAGTTATAATTCTACGATAACAATAATAAATTGTAATTTCACAAATAATACTGTTACTTATAATCATGGTGGTGGTGCTATTTATAATAATGCTAGTAATTGTAGTGTGAATAATTCTAGCTTTACTGGTAATAATGCTCGTATTGGTGGTGGTGCTATTCATAATAATGCTGGTAATTGTAGTGTGAGTAATTCTAGTTTCAATGATAATAATGATATTAGTCTGGGTGGTGCTATTTCTAATACTGGTGGTGGTAATTTTAGTGTGAGTAATTCTAGTTTCAATGATAATAATGTTCTCATTATGGGTGGTGGTGGTGCTATTTATAATTCTGGTAATTTTAATGTGAGTAATTCTAGTTTCACAAATAATAATGCTATTACGATTGGTAGTCGTGGTGGTGCTATTTATAATAATGCTGGTGGTAATTTTAGTGTGAGTAATTCTACTTTCACTAGTAATAATGCTAATCAGAGTGGTGGTGCTATTTATAGTGTTGATGGTAATTTTAGTGTGAGTAATTCTACTTTCACTGGTAATAATGCTAGTAGTGGTGGTGCTATTTCTGGTGGTGGTAATGTGAGTGATTCTATTTTCACTGGTAATAATGCTAGTAGTGGTGGTGCTATTTCTGGTGGTGGTAATGTGAGTGATTCTATTTTCACTGGTAATAATGCTAGTAGTGGTGGTGCTATTTCTGGTGGTGGTAATGTGATTAATTCTACTTTCACCAGTAATAATGCATCTTATTATGGTGGTGCTATTTCTGGTGGTGGTAATGTGAGTGATTCTATTTTCACTGGTAATAATGCTAGTAGTGGTGGTGCTATTTATAAATCTGATAATTCTAATTATAGTGTGATTAATTCTAATTTTACTGGTAATAATGCTAGTAGCAATGGTAGTGCTATTTATATTGGCAGTACTGCTAACGTTAATTTTAATGTGAGTGATTCTATTTTCACTGGTAATAATGCTAATGGTAGTGGTGGTGCTATTTATATTAATAATAAATATTATAATGCTAATTTTACTGTGAATGATTCTAAATTCTTTAATAATACTCTTGTGGCTATTTATACATTGAATAATCGGACTTTTATTAATAATAATTTATTCAGTGGTAATGTTGTTGTTTTAGGAATTGGTTTTAATGATTCAACTATTAATTTAAATAGCTATCTAATGAGTAATAATACTATAATTAATAATGATATTATTTTACTTGTTGATGGTTCTGGAAATAATATTTCTAATGGTTCAATCATTGGAAATAATAACTCAAGGGGAATATTTGTAAATGGACACAATAACACTTTCTCTAACATTACAATAGCTAATTTAAAAGTTGGTTTCACTTTTAATACAACTAACAGTGGTAATATACTAAGTAATGCTACATTTTATGGTAATGAAATTGGTATATCTATGTTAGGTTCTAATGATACTGTTATGAGTTCAACTATAATTAATAATACTATTATTGGTATTAATATCACAGGAGACAATAATATTGTTCAATATAATCGTATTTATAATAATACTTTAGGACTTAATAATTCTGGTACTAATCTTAATGCTAACTTTAATTGGTGGGGATTAAATGATATTACTGGTCAGTATGCAAATAGTGGTGCTAATTTCAACTTAACATATTGGTATGTTCTTGAACTATCATTAAATAATACATTTTACACAACTACAAATGATACAAGAAATTACAGTAAAAATCAAAATGCTAACCTAAGCTACAATTTATCACTTAATATTCCAGTAACCAACACTCCAAACTTACTTCCATACTTTGAAGTAAGCATATTAATTAAAAACAGCACAACAATTGTTAACAATTTAACTGGAGACATTAGAAATACTAGCTTAATCCAATCTGTAGCAATAAACAATCCTAACACAGAGTATTCAATTAATGCACTATCTGACAATGAAAACCTTATTTTAACCATTGTTGCTGAAACTATTAATTATACAGTTAATGTAAGTGTTTTAAAAGTTGCAAATGTAAGTGGAGACGTTCACGTTGGAGACAATGTAACATACACAATAACTGTAACTAACAATGAAATATTAAATAATGCAACAGGAGTCTTTGTAGAAGATCTAATTAACTACAACAAAGTACAATATCTCAACTCAAACACAAACAAAGGAACATACAACTATGGCACTGGAATATGGGATATTGGAACACTAGAAACTGGAGAAACAGTAACATTAACCGTAAATGTAACTATAACTGGGACTGGAATCATAAATAACACAGCAATAGTCGCAACAGATGAAAACAACACTAACAACAACACCACAAGCTCAGTAATACTTAACATAACTGATGTGAATGTATCCATAATTAAAATAGCTAACACAACAGCAACACAATACATTGGAGACAGTATAACATACACAATCACTGTAAACAATAATGCTACATCAAATGCCACTGGAGTTTATGTAATTGATAATTTAGATTACACTAAATTAAAATTCAACTCTGTAAACCCATCAACTGGAACATATAACAATACTACTGGAATTTGGACAATTGGAAATCTTAATCAAGGTCAAACAGCAACACTAACAATAAACGTAACCATAATAAACAATGGAACAATCAAAAACACAGCAAACATAACCACAGACCAAAAAAACATAGCTATAAACGGAAGTAACTGGACATTCCAAGCATTCAGTGGTCAAGATGTCTATGTCAATGCAACAGGAGGATTGGACAGCAACAGCGGTGCAGACTGGACTGATGCATTACAATCCATAGAAAGAGCATTAGAAATAGTACAAAACAACGGAACAATACACATAGCAGGAAACAACTACAACAACAGTAATGGAATAGAAAGAAACAACACAAATTTAACTATAAATAAAAACATAACTCTCCTTGGTTATACAGTATTAAGTGGAGAAGTGATAATAGATGCATTAAATAATGGAAGAATATTCCTTATTAATAATGGTTTGAATGTTACATTAATTAATTTAACTTTTGCAAATGGTAACCTCACTGGCACTAATAATAATGGTGGAGCTATTTATAATAATGCTTCTAAAATCACAATAACAGGTTCTAAATTCATAAACAACACTGCTGAAATTGGTGGTGCTATTTACAACAATAATGGAACTATTTCCCTTATAAGTGAAAATACTAGTTTTATTAATAATACTGCTATTTCTGGTGGTGGTGCTATATATGCTAGTGCCAATAATAATGTAACATTTATTAACTGTATATTCTCAAATAATAATGTGACTAATACCACAGGTAATGTTGCAGGTGGTGCTATTTATAGTAATGGAAATTTAAATATTATTAACTCTACATTTACAAACAATAGTGTAAATATTAACACTCTAATTCTTTCTACAGATTCAGAGGCTTATGGTGGTGCTATTTATAATTATGGTTCTAATTTCATAATAACTAATTCTACATTTACGGATAATAAAGCAAACAGTTATTCTTCTAGTTATTACGCTTATAGTTGTGGTGGTGCTATTTATAATAATGGTTCTAATTTCATAATAACTAATTCTACATTTACAAATAATGAAGCAAACAGTCAGTCTTCTAGTTATTCCTCTTATAGCTATGGAGGAACTATATATAACACTGGCGTTAATTTTACTATAAATAACTCTACATTTACAAATAATAATGTAATATCTGCTTCTAATTATTTAAGGGGCGATGGTGGTGCTATTTATAATATGAATGCTTCTAATTTCACTGTAGTGAATTCTAGCTTTTTGTATAATAATGGTATTTTTGGTGGTGCTATTTATAATTGGAATACTAATTGGAGTGTGAGTAATTCTAGTTTTATTGGTAATAATGGTAGTTCTGATGGTGCTATTTATAATGTTTATGGTAATTTGAATGTGAGTAATTCTAGTTTTATTGGTAATAATGGTAGTTCTGGTGGTGCTATTGATAATGTTGGTGGTAATTTGAGTGTGAGTAATTCTAGTTTTATTAATAATACTGCAACTAGTTCTGGTGGTGCTATTGATAATAGTTTTGGTAATTTGAATGTGTCTAATTCTAGTTTTATTGGTAATAATGGTAGTTCTGGTGGTGCTATTTATAATGGGGCTAATTTGAGTGTGAGTAATTCTAGTTTCGCTGGTAATAATGCTGGTTATGGTGGTGCTATTTATAATGGTAATGGTAATTTTAGTGTGAGTAATTCTAGTTTTATTGGTAATAATGGTAGTTTTGGTGGTGCTATTTATAATGGTGATAATTTTAGTGTGAGTAATTCTAGTTTTATTGGTAATAATGGTAGTTGGTCTGGTGCTATTTATAATAGTTATGGTAATTTTAGTGTGAGTAATTCTAGTTTTAGTGGTAATAATGGTAGTTCTAGTGGTGCTATTTATAATGGGGCTAATTTGAGTGTGATTAATTCTACTTTCACTAATAATAATGATAGTTATCGTGGTGCTATTTATAATGGGGCTAATTTGAGTGTGGGTAATTCTAGTTTTATTGGTAATAATGGTAGTTCTAGTGGTGCTATTTATAATGGTGGTAATTTGAGTGTGGGTAATTCTAGTTTTATTGGTAATAATGGTAGTTCTGGTGGTGCTATTTATAATGGTGGTAATTTGAGTGTGGGTAATTCTAGTTTTATTGGTAATGATGCTAGTTTTGGTGGTGCTATTTATAATGGTGGTAATTTGAGTGTGGGTAATTCTAGTTTTATTGGTAATAATGCTAGTAGTGGCGGGGTTATTTATAATAATGCTAATTTGACTGTGAATACTTCTGTATTTTCTAACAATACTCATATGGCTATTTATGCAAGGAATAATCAGACTTTTATTAATAATAATTCATTTGATGGGAATAATGGTGTTTTAGGAATTGGTTTTAGTAATTCAATTATTAATTTAAATAGCTATTTACTAAGTAATAATACTATAATTAATAATGATATTGTTTTGCTTGTTGATGGTTCTAGGAATAATATTTCTAATGGTTCCATTAATGGAAATAATAACTCAAGAGGAATTTTTGTAAATGGTCATAATAACACTTTCTCTAACATTACAATAGCTAATTTAAAAGTTGGTTTGACTTTTAATACAACTAACAGTGGTAATATATTAACTAATGCTACAATTAGGAGTAATGAAATTGGTATATTGATATTGGGTTCTAATGATACTGTTATGAGTTCAACTATAATTAATAATACTATTATTGGTATTAATGTCACTGGAAATAGTAATATTGTTAAGTATAATCGTATTTATAATAATACTTTGGGACTTAATAATTCTGGTAATAATACTAATGTTAACTTTAATTGGTGGGGGTTAAACAATATTACTGCTCAGTATACAAATAGTGGTGCTGACTTTGACTTGACATATTGGTATGTCCTTGAACTTTCCCTAAATAATACATTTTACACAACTGCAAATGATACAAGAAATTACAGTAAAAATCAAAGTGCTAACTTAAGCTATAATTTATCACTTAATATTCCAGTAACCAATACTCCAAACTTACTTCCTTACTTCGAAGTAACAGTATTAATTAAAAACAGCACAAGTGTTGTTAACAATTTAACTGGAGATATTAGAAATACTAGTTTAAGTCGATCTGTAGTCATAAACAGTCCTAATACTCAATATTCAATTAATGCGTTATCTGATAGGGAAAACCTTATTTTAACCATTGTTGGTGAGGCTATTGATTATACAGTTAATGTAAGTGTTTTAAAAGTTGCAAATGTAAGTGGAGGCATTCACGTTGGAGACAATGTAACCTACACAATAACTGTAACTAATCATGGAACATTAAATAATGCAACAGGAGCCTTTGTAGAAGATCTAATTAACTACAACAAAGTACAATACCTTAACTCAAACACAAATAAAGGAACATATAACTATGGCACTGGAATATGGGAGATTGGAACACTAGAAACTGGAGAAACAGTAACATTAACTGTAAATGTAACCATAACTGGAACTGGAATTTTAAATAACACAGCAATAGTTGCAGCAGATGAAAATAACACTAACAACAACACTACAAGCACAGTAATACTCAATATAACTGATGTAAACGTATCTATAATTAAAATAGCTAACACAACAGCAACACAATACATTGGAGACAATATAACATACACAATCACTGTAAACAATAATGCAACATCAAATGCCACTGGAGTTTATGTAATTGATAATTTAGATTACACTAAACTAAAATTCAACTCTGCAAATCCATCAACTGGAACATATAACAATACTACTGGAATTTGGACAATTGGAAATCTTAATCAAGGTCAAACAGCAACACTAACAATAAATGTAACCATAATAAACACTGGAACAATTAAAAACACAGCAAACATAACTACAGACCAAAAAAACATAGCTATAAATGGAAGTAGCTATACATTCCAAGCCTTCAACGGTCAAAATGTCTATGTCAATGCAACAGGAGGACTAGACAACAACACTGGTGAAAACTGGACTGACGCACTACAATCCATACAAAGAGCATTAGAAATAGTACAAAACAACGGAACAATACACATAGCAGGAAACAACTACAACAACAGTAATGGTATAGTCAGAAACAACACAAATTTAACTATAAATAAAAATATAACTCTTCTTGGTTATACAATATTAAGTGGAGAAGTAATAATAAATGCACTAAACAATGGAAGAATATTTAATATAACTAGTGGATTAAATGTAAGTTTTATTAATATTACATTTGCAAATGGTAATTTAATTGAAACACGTACTAATGGTAGTGGATTGTATATAAGTACAAATGGTGTAATTTCTATAATTAATTCTAAATTCATAAATAATAGGGCTAGTAATAATGATGGTGCTAGTAATACTGGTGGTGCTATTTATAATAATGGTTCTAATCTTCGCGTGATTAACTCTACTTTCACTAGTAATAGTGTTTGTGCTATTGATAATCATTATGGTTCTAATCTTCGCGTGATTAACTCTACTTTCACTAGTAATAGTGGTTCTGCTATTTACAATAATGGTTCTAATCTTAGTGTGATTAACTCTACTTTCACTGGCAATACTGCTAGTAGTGGTTCTGCTATTCTTAATCTTGGTTCTAATTTTAGTGTGATTAATTCTACTTTCACTGGCAATACTGCTATTAATTATGGTAGTGCTATTTATAATGAGGGTTCTAATTTTAGTGTGATTAATTCTACTTTCACTGGCAATAACGTTAGTACTATGGGTGTTGCTACTATTTATAATTCTGGTTCTAATTTTAGTGTGATTAATTCTACTTTCACTGGCAATAATGGTGCTATTGCTAATGGTGGTTCTAATTTTAGTGTGATTAATTCTACTTTCACTGGCAATAATGCTCGTAATAATGGTGGTGCTATTTATAATTTAAATTCTGTTGTTAATTTTAGTGTGATTAACTCTACTTTCACTGGCAATACTGCTAGTAATAATGGTGGTGCTATTTGTAATTCTGGTGTTAATTTTAGTGTGATTAACTCTACTTTCACTGGCAATACTGCTATTAATTATGGTGGTGCTATTTATAATTGGCATGGTTCTAATGTTAGTGTGAATAATTCTAATTTCTTTAATAATACTTGTGTGGCTATTTATACATTGAATAATTTGACTTTTATTAATAATAGTTCATTTGATGGTAATGGTGGTGTTTTAGGAATTGGTTTTAATAATTCAATTATTGATTTAAATAGCTATTTGCTAAGTAATAATACTATAATTAATAATGATATTGTTTTACTTGTTAATGGTTCTGGGAATAATATTTCTAATGGTTCTATCATTGGAAATAATAACTCAAGGGGAATATTTGTAAATGGTCATAATAACACTTTCTCTAATATTACAATAGCTAATTTAAAAGTTGGTTTGACTTTTAATACAACTAACAGTGGTAATATACTAACTAATGCTACAATTAGTGGTAATGAAATTGGTATATTGATCTTGGGTTCTAATGATACTGTTATGAGTTCAACTATAATTAATAATACTATTGTTGGTATTAATATCACAGGAAATAATAATATTGTTCAGTATAATCGTGTTTATAATAATACTTTGGGGCTTAATAATTCTGGTACTTATACTAATGTTAACTTTAATTGGTGGGGGTTAAATAATATTACTACTCAGTATACAAATAGTGGTGCTGATTTTAACTTGACATATTGGTATGTCCTTGAACTTTCCCTAAATAATACATTTTACACAACTGCAAATGATACAAGAAATTACAGTAAAAATCAAAGTGCTAACTTAAGCTATAATTTATCACTTAATATTCCAGTAACCAATACTCCAAACTTACTTCCTTACTTTGAAGTAACCATATTAATTAAAAACAGTACAAGTATTGTTAACAATTTAACTGGAGATATTAGAAATACTAGTTTAAGCCAATCTGTAGCAATAAACAATCCTAATACTCAATATTCAATTAATGCATTATCTGATAGGGAAAACCTTATTTTAACCATTGTTGGTGAAGTTGCTAATTATACAGTTAATGTTAATGTTTTAAAAGTTGCAAATGTAAGTGGAGATATTCATGTTGGAGACAATGTAACCTACACAATAACTGTAACCAACAATGAAATATTAAACAATGCAACAGGAGTCTTTGTAGAAGATATAATTAACTACAACAAAGTACAATATCTCAACTCAAACGCAAACAAAGGAATATATAACTATGGCACTGGAATATGGGATATTGGAACATTAGAAGCAGGAGAAACAGTAACATTAACTGTCAATGTGACTATAACTGGAACAGGAATTTTAAATAACACTGCAATAGTCGCAACAGATGAAAATAACACAAGTAACAACACTACAAGCACAGTAATACTAAATATAACTGATGTAGATATATCAATAGTTAAAATAGCTAATACAACAGGAACTGTGAGAATTGGAGATAATATAACTTACATAATTACTGTAACAAATAATGGAGAAAGCACTGGAACAGGAATTTATGTAACTGATATGTTGGATAGTAATAAAGTGAAATTTATAAGTGCAATTGCATCTATTGGAACATACAACAATACAACAGGAAATTGGACAATTGGCAACCTACTTCCAGGACAATCTGTAATACTAACAATTAATGTAACAATAATAGGAAATAATTCAGTAACAAACACTGCAAATTTAACTACTGACCAAAAAAATATTAACAACCAGAATGAAAGCACAATAACAACTAACATATCTGATAATGTAAATATAACTGTTATTAAAGTATCTAACACCACAGGAACAGCAAACATTGGAGATACAATAAAATACACAATTACAATCACAAACAAAGGACTAACTAACGCAACAGGCATCTTTGTAACTGATAAATTGAATACTTCAATGTTAAGCTTTGTAAGTAGCAATGGATCTTACGATAATAACACAGGAATATGGACAATTGGTAATTTAAATACAGGCGAAACCGCCGTACTTACTATAATTGCTACCATTATTGGTAATGGAACACTTGTTAATATTGCGAACGTGACAGTGGATCAGAATAATACTGATGTTAATAATGGGACTGGTAATGCCACGGTTAATGTGACTAATTATGTTAATGTGAGTGTTGTTAAGGTTTCTAACACTACTGGTACTGTGAATATTGGAGATAATGTTGCTTATACCATTACTGTGACTAACTATGGTTCTAGTAATGCTACTGGTGTATTTGTAACTGATAAGTTGAATAGTAATATGTTGAGCTTTGTAGGTAGTAGTTCTAATCGTGGAAGTTATAATAATAACACAGGTATATGGACTATAGGTAATTTAAATGCAGGTGGATCTGCTGTACTTACTATAATTGCTACTATTATTGGTAATGGAACAATTGTTAATATTGCAAATGTGACTGTGGATCAGAATAACACTGATATTAATAATAGTACAGGCAATAGTACTATTGATGTGACTAATTATGTTAATGTGAGTGTTGTTAAGGTTTCTAACACTACTGGTACTGTGAATATTGGTGATAATATTACTTATACTATTACTGTCACTAACTATGGTTCTAGTAATGCTACTGGTGTATTGGTAACTGATAAGTTGAATAGTGCTATGTTGAGTTTTGTAGGTAGTAGTGCTAATCGTGGAAGTTATAATAATAACACAGGTATATGGACTATAGGTAATTTAAATGCAGGTGAATCTGCCGTACTTAGTATAATTGCTACTATTATTGGTAATAGAACAATTGTTAATATTGCAAATGTGACTGTGGATCAGAATAATACAGATACACGTAATGGGACTGGTAATGCCACTGTTAATGTGACTAATTATGTCAATGTGAGTGTTGTTAAGGTTTCTAACACTACTGGTATGGCAAATATTGGTGATAATATTACTTATACTATTACTGTCACTAATTATGGTTCTAGTAATGCTACTGGTGTATTGGTAACTGATAAGTTGAATAGTGCTATGTTGAGTTTTGTAGGTAGTAGTGCTAATCGTGGATATTATGATAATAATACTGGTGTATGGACCATTGGTAATTTAAATGCAGGTGAATCTGCTGTACTTAGTATAATTGCTACTATTATTGGTAATGGAACACTTGTCAATGTTGCAAATGTGGCTGTGGATCAGAATAGTACTGGCGCTGGTAATGGAACTAGTAATAGTACTGTTATTGTGACTAATTATGTTAATGTGAGTGTTGTTAAAGTGTCTAACGCTACTGGTATGGTGAATATTGGTGATAATATTGTTTATACTATTACTGTCACTAACTATGGTTCTAGTAATGCTACTGGTGTATTGGTAACTGATAAGTTGAATAGTGCTATGTTGAGTTTTGTAGGTAGTAGTGCTGATCGTGGAAGTTATAATAGTAATACTGGTATTTGGACTATTGGTGGTCTTGGTGCTGGTGAAACTGCTACACTTAATATAACTGCCACAATTATTAGCAATGGAACACTTCTTAACATTGCGAATTTGACTATGGATCAAAATAATACTAACACTGGTAATGGAACTAGTAATAGTACTGTTATTGTGACTAATTACGTTAATGTGAGTGTTGTTAAAGTGTCTAACGCTACTGGTGCTGTAAATATTGGAGATAATATTACTTATACTATTACTGTGACTAATCATGGTACAGGTAATGCTACTGGTGTATTGGTAACTGATAAGTTGAATAGTGCTATGTTGAGTTTTGTAGGTAGTAGTGCTGATCGTGGAAGTTATAATAGTAATACTGGTATTTGGACTATTGGTGGTCTTGGTGCTGGTGAAACTGTTGTCTTGAATATAACTACCACTATTATTGGTAGAGGAACATTAACTAATACCGCAAATCTTATTGTTGATCAGAATAATACAGACAATGGTAATGGTACTGCTAATTCAACAATTAATATTAAATATGACACTAATCTTAGTGTTTCAATACCTGATGCTAAGGTAGGAGATACTGTTAATATTACTCTAAATTTAACTGATTCTGATGGTAAACCTGTAAATACTACTGCTAATGTCACTGTTGATGGGGTACTTTATCCAAATGTTGAATTTATTAATGGAATAGCTAAGGTTCCGTACATTATCACTGAAATTAAAAATAATATCACTGTTAATTTTGAGGGTAATGATAAATATAATCCTTCTAATGATACTGTTAGTGTTAATTTCACTAAAAAAGATGTTAATATTAATATCCATGTTCCTGATACTAAAATAGGACACAATACTACAGCAATCATCACTCTTAGAGATGTTGACGGTAAACCAATTTCTAATGCTTCAATTAAAGTAATATTAAATAATAAAGTTATAGGAACATTCATCACTGATAAAAATGGTCAAATCCATCCAATAATATCTGCTAATGGGAATAATATTCTTAAAGCTGAATTTAGTGGAAATAATGAATATAATTTTGCTGAAAAAATAATTAGCTTTAAAGGTAATTCTTCTAATAATACTAACAATACTAATAGTACTAATAATACTAATAATACTAACAATACGAATAGTACTAACAATACTAACAATAATAATACATCTATTAATAATTCTCACAAAGTTGTAGATTCTAATGTGGGCATGAAGAAAACAGGTCTTCCTTTAATGATTATTATAGTATTAATATGGGTAGTAAGTCTATTTGGATTAATTTCACTTAATAAATTAAAAAATAAGGATGGTTCTAAAATGAGTAATGTTAATATTAATAATAATTCTAAAAATAGTGTTTTTAAAATAGCTATTGTAATATCTTTAATAGCTATTTTATTTGTTAGTGTTTCATCTGTCAGTGCCGAGGATGTTACCATTGATACTACAAATGCTACTGGTATTAATGGAGCTGTAGCTCTAACTACTGCTACTGGCACTAATCATACAATAACACTTAATCCTGGAACATATAATAAAACAACTGATATTAAAAATAATATTACAACAAGTAGAAATCTCACAATACAGGGTAATGGGACAAGAGACTTAATAATAATAGATGCGAGAAAACTTGGTAACATATTTAATATCACAGGTCTAGGGAGTAATATAACATTTAAAAACTTAACATTTATAAATAGTAATAATAGTTCTATCAACAGTTCTAACTCTAGTATAACAATAATAAACTGTAATTTCACCAGTAATGATGATATTAATCAGGGTGGCACTATTTGTAATATTAATGGTAGTTTTAGTGTGAGTGATTCTAGTTTTAGTGGTAGTAATACTGGTAATGGTGGTGCTATTTATAATAATAAGGGTAATTTTAGCGTGACTAACTCTAGTTTTAGTGGTAATAATGCTAGGGCTGATGGTGGTGCTATTTATAATAATGGTGGTAATTTTAGTGTGAGTTATTCTAACTTCAGTAGTAATAATGCTACTCGTGGTGGTGCTATTAATAGTATTGGTGGTAATTTTAGTGTGAGTTATTCTAACTTCAGTAGTAATAATGCTCGTAATTATGGTGGTGCTATTTTTACTAGTAGTAGTAGTTTTAGTGTGTGTGATTCTAGTTTTAGTGGTAATAAGGCTGATACTTATGGTGGTGCTATTTCTAATTATGAGAATTGTACTGTGATTAATTCTAGTTTTAGTGGTAATAATGCTCCTAAGGGCGCTGCTATTTACATTTATAGTGTTAGTGCTAATTGTAGCGTGATTAATTCTAGTTTTAGTGGTAATAATGCTAGTAATGATGGTGGTGCTGTTTATAATTCTTATGGTAGTTTTAGTGTGAGTAATTCTACTATTTTTAGTGGTAATAATGCTAGTAGTGGTGGTGCTGTTTATAATTATTTTGGTAGTTTTAGTGTGAGTGATTCTAGTTTTAGTGGTAATAATGCTAGTAGTGGTGGTGGTGTTATTTATAATATTAATAGTAATTTTAGTGTGAGTGATTCTATTTTTAGTGATAATAAGGCTGGTACTTATGGTGGTGCTATTTCTAATTCTAATGGTAATTTTAGTGTGAGTGATTCTATTTTTAGTGGTAATAATGCTAGTAGTGGTGGTGTTATTTATAATTCTAATAGTAATTTTAGTGTGAGTGATTCTAGTTTTAGTGGTAATAATGCTAGTAGCAGTGGTGGTGTTATTTTTAATAATAATCTGTATAGTAGTTTTAGTGTGAGTGATTCTAGTTTTAGTGGTAATAATGCTAGTAGTGGTGGTGTTATTTATAATTCTTTTGGTAATTTTAGTGTGAGTGATTCTAACTTCACCACTAATAATGCTAGTAGTGGTGGTGCTGTTTATAATAGTGGTGGTTTTAGTGTGAGTAATTCTAGTTTTAGTGGTAATAATGCTACTTATGGTGGTGCTATTTATAATAGTGGAGGTAGTTTTAGTGTAAGTAATTCTAGTTTTACTAATAATAATGCTGGTGCTATTTATAATAATAATAGTGGTAATTTTAGTGTAAGTAATTCTAGTTTTACTAATAATAATGCTAGTGCTATTTATAATAATAATAGTAATTTTAGTGTAAGTAATTCTAGCTTCAATGGTAATACAGCTAGTGGTGGTGGTGCTATTTGTAGTAATGTTGGTAGTTTTAATGTGAGTAATTCTAGTTTTATTAATAATAATGCTAATGGTCAGGGTTCTAGTGGTGGTGCTATTTATAGTGTTGATGGTAGTTTTAGTGTGAGTAATTCTAGTTTTATTAATAATAATGCTAATGGTCAGTATGGTGCTGGTGGTGCTATTTATACTGGTGATAATTTTAATGTGAGTAATTCTAGCTTCAATGGCAATAATGCTTTTGATGGTGGTGCTATTTTTACTGGTCGTAATTTTAATGTGAGTAATTCTAGTTTCAGTGGTAATAATGCTACTTCTGGTGGTGCTATTTCTAATTATGATGGTGGTAATGTTAGTGTGAGTAATTCTAGTTTTACTAATAATACTGCTAGTAGTGGTGGTGCTATTTATAATTATGATGGTGTTACTCTTGCTGGTGGTATTTTTAGTGTGAGTAATTCTAGTTTTATTAATAATAATGCTAATGGTCAGTATGGTTCTGGTGGTGCTATTATTAATTACAATACTAATCGTGGTAATTTTAGTGTGAGTAATTCTAGTTTCAGTGGTAATAATGCTACTTATAGAGGTGGTGTTATTTACAATGTTGGTAATTTTAGTGTGAGTAATTCTAGTTTCAGTGGTAATAATGCCACTATTTATGGTGGTGCTATTTATAATTATGGTAATTTTAGTGTGAGTAATTCTAGTTTCAGTGGTAATAATGCTACTTATGGTACTATTTATAATAATGGAAATAACTTAACTGTTAATAGCTCTGTATTTTTTAATAATACTTATATGGCTATTTACACATTAAATAATCGGACTTTTATTAATAATAATTCATTTGATGGTAATGAGGGTGTTCTCGGAATTGGTTTTAATAATTCAACTATTGATTTAAATAGCTATTTAATGAGTAGTAATATTATAATTAATAATGATATTGTTTTCCTTGTTGATGGTTCTAGAAATAATATTTCTAGTGGTTCTATTATTGGAAATAACAACACAAGAGGAATATTTGTAAATGGACATAATAACACTTTCTCTAACATTACAATAGCTAATTTAAAAGTTGGTTTGACTTTTAATACAACTAACAGTGGCAATATATTAACTAATGCTACAATTAGTGGTAATGAGATTGGTATATTGATCTTGGGTTCTAATGATACTGTTATGAGTTCAACTATAATTAATAATACTATTACTGGTATTAACATCACAGGAAATAATAATATTGTTCAGTATAATCGTATCTATAATAATACTTTAGGACTTAACAATTCTGGTACTAATACTAATGTTAACTTTAATTGGTGGGGATTAAATAATGTTACTACTCAGTATACAAATAATGGTGCTAATTTCAACTTGACATATTGGTATGTCCTTGAACTTTCATTAAATAATACTTATTACACAACTACAAATAATACAAGAAATTACACTAAAAACCAAAGTGCTAATTTAACCTATAATTTATCACTTAATATTAATATAACTAATAATCCAAGTTCACTTCCATACTTTAATGTAACTGTCTTAGTTAAAAACAGTACGGATCTTGTTAACAATTTAACTGGAGATATTAGAACCACTAGTCTAACTGAAACTGTGATAATAAACGATCCTAATACAGAATATTCGATTAATGCATTATCTGATAGTGAAGATCTTATTTTAACTCTTCTTGGTCAGAATATTATTAATTATACAGTTAATGTGAGTGTTTTAAAAGTTGCAAATATTAGTGGAGATGTCCATGTTGGAGACAATGTAACCTACACTATAACTGTAACTAATCATGAAACATTAAATAATGCAACAGAAGTATTTGTAGAAGATACTATTGATTACAACAAAGTAAACTTCCTTAATTCAAGTGTAACTAAAGGAAATTATACTTATGGTGATGGAACATGGGATATAGGGGTTCTAGGACCAGGAGAAATAGTAACATTAACTGTCAATGTAACTATAATCGGGACTGGAGCTTTAAATAACACTGCAATAGTTGCAACAGATGAAAACAACACTAACAACAACACTACAAGTACTGTAATACTAAATATAATTGATGTAGATATATCCATAGTTAAAACAGCTAACACAACAGGAACAGTTCATATTGGAGACAATATAATTTACACAATTAATGTAACGAATATTGGAGAAACTTCTGGAACTGGAGTTTATGTAATTGACAATTTAGATTATAATAAAGTACAATACATTAATTCAAGTACAATTACTGGAACATATAATAACACTACTGGGAATTGGACAATTGGAAATCTTGCTCCAAATCAATCTGCAATACTAACAATCACTGTAAAAATAATAGGAAATAGCTCAGTAACCAACACTGCAAATATAATCACTGATCAAAGAAATATCAACCAAAATGAAAGTAGTGTAACACTTAACATATCAGAGGATGTTAATGTAAGTATAATTAAGGTATCTAACATTACAAATTTAACAAATTATTCAACAAATATCAGTGATACAGTAGAATACACAATCACAGTCACCAATAACGGATTAACTAATGCTACAGGAGTTTATGTAATAGATCAACTAAACAATGCAAGATTAAGCTTTGTAAGTAGTAATGGTAATGGAACTTATGATAATAATACTGGTATTTGGAATATCGGGACTCTTAATCCTGGTGAAACTGTTGTATTGAATATAATAGCTATTACGACTCGTGGTGGAGGATTAAGCAATGTTGCTAATTTAACTACTAATCAAACTAACACTAATATTGGTATTGCTAGTATATCCTTTTATGTGGTTTATAACACTAACATTAGTGGTTTAGTGTCTAATGGTAAGGTTGGAGATAATGTTAATCTTACTTTGACTTTAATTGATAGTTCTACGAATCTTGTTGACACTGTCGCTACTGTAATTGTGGATGATATATATTATTTTAATGTTACATTTGTTAATGGAATAGCTGAGGTTCCTTACAATATCACTGAAGTTAAAAATAATATTACTGTTGAGTTTGAAGGTAATGAGGACTTTAATCCTTCTAATGTGACTGTTAATGTTAATTTCACTAAGACTAATCTTAGTATTAATCTTAGTATTAATGGTAGTGTTCCTGTTGGTAAAGTTGGAGATAGTATTAACCTTACTTTGAATTTAACCGATGTTAATGGTAATCCTGTGAGTACTACTGCTAATTTAACTGTTGATGGTATTAATTATACTGATGTTGAGTTTATTGATGGAATAGCTAAGGTTCCCTACATTATTACTGAAGTTAAAAATAATCTTACTGTTGATTTTATTGAGAATTATAAGTATTATTCTACTAATAAAACTGTAGATGTTAATTTCACTAAAACTCCTATTATTTTCAACATTATAGCTCCAAATGCTGTTGTAGGAGATAAAATTCTTCTTAATCTGACTGCAACTGATGTTAATGGTAATCCTGTTAATACAACTGCTGATGTGATTATTGATGGTTATACATATTATGATACTGAGTTTGTTAATGGAATAGCTACTGTTCCTTATGAGATTGATTATGCTATGAATAATATTACTGGTGAATTTTTGGAAAATAATAAGTATTATGGTGATAATGGTACTTTTAGTGTGAATTTCACAAATAGTAATATTTATTGGAATATCACAGTTCCAAAGGCTACAATTGGAGATGATATACTTATCACTATTAACCTCACGGATGTTAATGGTACTCCTGTGAGTACTACTGCTAATGTAACCATTGATGGTGTGCTTTATCCTGATGTGGAGTTTTACAATGGAATAGCTGAACTTCCTTATTATGTTAATGAAACTAAGACTAATCTTACTTTTACATTTAGTGGTAATAATGAATATAATCCATTAAGCACAGTTGTAGATGTTAATTTCACCAATACAACTGATGTTAATCTCAGTGTCAATGCCCCTAATGGTAAGGTTGGAGATACTGTCAATATTACTCTTAATTTGACTGATAGGTATGATATTCCTGTTAATACTACCTCTGATGTAACTATTGGGGATGTATTCTATTCTAATGTTCAATTTGTTAATGGGATAGCTATTGTTCCTTATAATATTACTAGTGCTCAAAGTAACATAACTGTTATTTTTGAGACTAATGGAGTCTATAGTTCTGCAAGTAATACTACCAATGTTAACTTCACTAAAAACGATGTTAATCTAAATGTCACTGTTCCTGCAGGTAAGGTTGGGGATATTGTTAATGTTACTCTTAATTTAACTGATGTTAATGGCATTCCTGTTAATACTACCTCTGATGTAACTATTGATGGTAAAATTTATCGTGATGTTGATTTTGTTAATGGGATAGCTATTGTTCCTTATAATATTACTAATGCTTCCAGTAACATCACAGTTGTTTTTGATGGTAATGTGAAATATAGTTCTGCTAATGATACTGTTGGTGTTAATTTCACTAAGACTGATGTTAATTTAGGTGTTAGTGTTCCTGCTGGTAAGGTTGGGGATATTGTTAATGTTACTCTTAATTTAACTGATGTTAATGGTAATCCTGTGAACACTACTGCTAATTTAACTGTAGGTGGTGTTAACTATACTGATGTTGATTTTGTTAATGGAATAGCTATTATCTCTTACAATATTACTGATGCTCGAAATAATATCACTGCTGAGTTTGATGGTAATCTTAAATATAATTCTGCTAATGATACTGTTGGTGTTAATTTCACTAAGACTAATGTTAATATTACATTTAATCTTCCTGCTGGTAAGGTTGGAGACACTGTTCTTCTTAATCTTACTTTAACTGATGCTAATGGTAATCCTGTTAACACCACCTCTGATGTGGTTATTGATGGTCTTTATTATATGGATCTTAAATTTGTAAATGGAATAGCTGTTATTCCTTATACTATCAATAGTCTTAAAAATAATATTACTGTGGACTTTAAAGAGAATTATAAGTACTATGGTGCTGAAAACACTTCTGATGTGAATTTCACTAAGACTAATATTAATCTTAATGCCACTATTCCTGCTGCTAAGGTTGGAGATATAGTTAATATTACTTTAAATGCAACAGATCTTAATGGAACTCCTCTTAACACAATAGCTAATGTAACAATTGATGGTGTGCTTTGCCCTGTTGAATTTGTTAATGGAATAGCTATTATTTCTTATTATGTTGATAAGCCTTTGAATAATCTTACTATTGGATTTGTGGAAAATTATAAATATTATGGTGATAATGGCACGTTTAATGTGAATTTCACTAAGACTGATGTTGATTTGAATGTTAGTGTTCCTAAGGGTAACATTGGAGATACTGTTAATATTACTCTTAATTTAACCGATGTTGATGGTAATCCTGTAAATACCATTTCTAATGTAATTGTTGATGGTGTTCATTATGATAATGTTGAATTTGTTAATGGAATAGCTAAGGTTCCTTACAATGTCACATCTCTTAAAAATAATATTATTGTTGAATTCAGTGGTAATGATAAATATAATCCTGTAAATAAGAATGTTTATGTTAATTTCACTAAGACTGATGTTAATTTAAGTGTAAATGTTCCTAATGGTAATATTGGGGATAATATTAATATTACTCTTAATTTGACAGATGTTAAGGGTAATCCTCTGAACACAACTGCTAATATTACTATTGATGGTGTTCATTATAATAATGTTGACTTTGCTAATGGAATAGCTAAGGTTCCTTATAATATCACTGCTGTTAAAAGTAATATTTCTGTTGAATTCAGTGGTAATGATAAATATAGTCCATTAGATAAGAATATTGATGTTAATTTTACTAAGAAGACTCTTAATCTTGATGTTAATATTCCTAATGGTAATGTTGGAGATAGTATTAATATTACTCTTAATTTGACAGATGTTAAGGGTAATCCTGTGAATACAACTGCTAATATTACTATTGATGGTGTTTATTATAATAATGTTGACTTTGTTAATGGAATAGCTATTGTTCCTTACAATATCACTAAAGCTATAAATAAGATTGTTGTTGAATTTAGTGGTACTGATGAATATAGTTTTGTAAATAAGAGTGTTGATGTTAATTTCACTAAAAAGAATGTTAATATTGATATCAATGTTTTAAATACTAACGTTGGACGTAATACTACAGCAACTATCACTGTTACTGATGAAAATGGTAATCCAGTGACTAATGCTTCAATTAAAGTAAAATTAAATAATAAAGTTCTTGGAAACTTCATCACAGATGAAAATGGTCAAATACATATTTTAATACCTGTTAGCAAGAATAATGTTCTTGAAGCTATATTCAGTGGAGATAATCAACTCAATTCAGCTAAAAAATTGCTTGAATTTAAAGGTAATTCTTCTACTAATAACACTAACAAAACTAATAAAACAATCAATATTAATGTCAATATTCCTAGTGGTAAGGTTGGAGATAAGGTTAAAGCAACCATCACTGCTACTGATAGTGAGGGTAATCCAGTTCCTAATATTCCACTTAAATTGTTATTAAATGGTAAAGTTATTGGAACATTTATCACTGATAAAAATGGTCAAATACATCCTGTAATAAAAGTTGGAAAAACAAATGTTATAGGAATACACTTTATTGGAAATAGTCAATTTAATTCAAAAGTAATTGAATATAAATTCAATCCTTCTAACAATGGTAATAACACTGATAATACCAATAATACCAATAAAACTAACAACAATGATAATTCATCTATTTCTCATGTAGTTGCAGGTTCTAATATTGCAATGAAAAAAACAGGTCTTCCTTTAATAGCTATTATAATGTTAATATTGGGTCTATTTGGATCAATTTCACTTAATAAATCAAGGAATAAGAAGAAACAAGAGCAATTCTAAATAATAATAGTAATAATAAGAATTGTAACAATATTGATATTTTCAATTTTTTATTTTTCAAGTTAAAAACATATATTATTTCATATATAATATAGTCAAGCACGAAATTTTTGGCAATAATTATACTTTTTTATTTAGTTAATATGTCTTTATTTCTAATATAAATAATAAAATAAACTATTTGGAATTTATTAACATTAATAAAAGTATTTCTTATATTTAAATTGGTTTATTTTTGGAAATAGCTTTTGATCAAACTTTTTTTAAAAGTTTGAAATGTTTGTTTCATATTATTAAAAGCATAATTAATGCTTAAAATGGTTTATTTTTGGAAATAGCTTTTGTTCAAACTTTTTTTAAAAGTTTGAAATGTTTGTTTCATATTAATAAAAGCATTCCTTATACTTAGAATGGTTTATTTTTGGAAATAGCTTTTGATCCACAGCTGTTAAGTTAAGGATTTTTCATGTTAGATATGTAGTGTGTAATGTTGTGATGTTTTTTGTTTATATTCTTATTTTTCTTTTAGCATGTTTTTTATTCTTGATATTGTTAGTCTTGTGTGTC
>NZ_LWMT01000233.1 GCF_001639265.1 Methanobrevibacter filiformis | reverse complement strand
TTAAGTTGTATGCTTACTATATTATTATTGTCAGTGATTAATTGGTTATTGAACATATTAATTAATCTACTGACCATTATTAATAAATATTACTATTTAATTCTCTCTAATAAACTCTTACTAATCATTGCAAGTGTAAAAATCATTGTATAGATTGTTATGCTCTTATTTTTTTTAATTTTAGATTTAAAAATTTTTTTTCACAGGAGGTTTTTAGACAATAATTAAACATGTAAATAGTATTTATTAACATGAATACTAAAACATTGAAAAATAAAATGACAAGAGGTAAAATTTTGACACAAACCAAATGTTACAATTACTAACAATATTATTGATGGTTTTGGAAGAAATGGAATAAATGCTTACCAAAGCTTTGATAATAACCTATCTGTTATAAATAATACTATTAAGAATTGTCTTAATAAAAATGATGATGATTATGGAATATTCTATACTGCGCACCATGGTGAAGGAGAACATCAGGAAGGTTTTTTTATTAACAACACTATATCCAATGTTACAACAGGTATGACTTTAGGATCAGTTACAATCACTCTTATAAATAATACTTTTGATTCATTAGATTTAGCTATTAAATATTCTACTATCACAACTTTTTCAGAAAATATTAATAGTACCTTTATTAAATGTGTAAGGTCTGGTTTTGAGGACCCTGCTAAAATTAATATTGTTACAAATGTTTCAGCTAACTATGTTGAAAAAGGAGGAACTGTTATTTTCACTATAAATATTATTAACGATGGTGGTCTTGTAGGAAAAGATATTTTAGTTAATAATATTCTGCCAAAAGGATTTACTATTCTTTCCAGTTCTATAACAGAAGGAAATTTAGTTGATAATTTAGGAGTTATTGATTCATTAGGAGTTAAAGGATCAATATTTTTAGTACTTGTTGGGAAATCTACAGATGGAGGTACCTATCAGTTTCAACCATTTGTTTTATATGAGGATGGTATTAACATAAACCCAAAATCCACCAATTCTTTGCCTAAATCTATAGTTGTTGAGCCAATTGATGTTAAAATCTCTATTTTAGCACCTACTGCTGTTTTAGGGAGTGTTAGTAAATTTACCATAACTCTTAAAGATAAAAACAGTGTGAAAATAGCTAATGAAAAACTTCAAGTGACTATTAATGGTAAAACTCGCACATTAACTACAAATTCTAATGGAATAGTTACTACAACTGATAATCTTAAAAAAGGGAAATACAATATTAATGTGAAGTTACCAGCAACAAACAACTATAAACAATCTTCAGCAAATATTTCTCACAAGGTCACTGCACCAGATTTGAAGATTCTTAAAATTAAAAAGTCTGGAAATGATTATAAAGTTACAATTAATAATATAGGGGACACTATTTCAAAAGTTACTAAAGTTAAAATAGCATATTTGAATAAATATAAAATAGCTAATGTTAAAGCTATTAAAGCAGGTAAATCAGTAACCGTAACTGTAAAGTTCTTTAAATATAATATTCATAAAAAATACAAAAAAACTGCAACAGTTAACTATGATAAGCTATTTAAAGAACCAAGTTATACGAATAATATTAAACGGTTTAAATAGGTTTAAATAGCTATTTAATCTACCTATACTATTTTTTATTATTTCTATTTTTTCTCATTTTATAGCTATTTAAATCCAGATTTCCAGTAAAAAATCAATTTATATTCTGATTTAAAGCTATTATAGTCAATGAGTTAATTTTTTTGCAAAAAGGAATATTAAGGAATATTAATATAATTTACTGTTAGATTAATAACAAATTTGAAAACATAATTCTATTAGTAAACATTAGTAAACTGAATATCTTGAAAAAATAGTAAAAAATATTAATAATAAACAACATATAATATTTTATTGAACTAAAAATAATAGCTAATGTTTTTTATCATGATTGAAATAGCTATTAATCTAATAAATAATAGGGAGGTGAATAAGTTTGAGAAAGTTATCTTTAGGACGCCAAGATTTTAAAACAATACGAGAAAATAACTATATATATGTTGATAAAACTAAACACATCTATGAAATGATAAAGAACTCAGATGTAAATTTTTTATCTCGCCCAAGACGATTTGGGAAATCATTACTTTTAAACACATTAAAAGAACTTTTTAGAGGAAATAAGAATTTATTTGAGGATCTTTATATTTATGATACATGGGATTGGAATGTGAAATATCCTGTAATATATTTGGATCTAAGTGTTAACAGTAGTAGTAGTAATGAGTTAAAAGATTCCTTAAATGATTTATTAAATAGGATAGCTAGAGAATTTTCAGTACAATTATACAGTAAAACTTTAAAAGCTAGATTTGAAGATTTAATCATCGAAATTCATAATAAATACCATCAAAAAGTAGTAATTTTGATAGATGAGTATGATAATCCTATTATTGACAATATAAAGAATCTTAAACTTGCAGAAGATAATCGTGATATTTTGCACGATTTTTATAGAACTTTAAAAACAATGGATGAACATATACGGTTTATTTTTTTAACAGGTGTTTCTAAGTTTGCTAACGTATCAATATTCTCTGCACTAAACAATCCTACAGATATTACTTTAGATAAGAACTTTGCAACAATCTGTGGCTATACTCAGGAAGAATTGGAAAGATATTTCGGTGAATATATATCTAAATTAGCTAAAAACTTATCATTTTCTTATGATGAGATTTTAGAGAAAATCAAGTATTGGTATGATGGTTATAGTTGGGATGGTGAAAATAGTGTATACAATCCTCAGTCAACTATGGTAGCATTCAATCGCTTAAAGTTCAATAATTATTGGTTTAAAACAGGAACACCAAGATTTTTAATCGACTTTATGAAATTATATGATACTCAACCAATCCTTGAACCAGTCATCACTGATGAAAGCTCATTTGACAGCTTTGATATTGAAGATATAAGTGAAATAGGCTTATTATTCCAAACAGGATATTTAACAGTGAAAAAACTACAATTGATAGATGAAGAAGAAGAATACACATTAGCTATTCCAAACAATGAAGTTAAAAACTCAACTTTAAAGCACCTTCTAAATATCTACACAAAATACCCAGATTATGATTTATTCCGTTTAATAAAAGAAATGAAAAACAATTATTTAATTTAGATGGCGTTCCATTAGAGAATAACTTCAAAAAACTACTTGCAAACATACCCTACCATTTACACATCCAAGACGAACACTACTACCACTCACTACTTCTAACATGGCTACAACTTTTAGGATTCTATATAAAAGCTGAAGATAACACAAACAAAGGCAGAATAGACGCAGTACTCACAGAAAAAAACACAGTAATAATAGCTGAATTTAAATACTCAAAACTAAAAGAAATCAAAGACAATGAATGGATACCAGTTAAAACACCACAACAACTATTGAAAGAGGCTAAAGATCAAATACATAAAAAAGAATACTATCAAAAATATCATGGAAAGAAAATCATACTACTACAAGCAGCATTCGCAACAAAAGATGTGAAAACACATTTAGAATTACTAGATAGCTATTAAAAAAGGATAATTCTCAATTTATTAACAATAAATCCTAAAAATAAAACTATTTAAAATATAATAGCTATTTAATCAATTTTAAAACTACCTAAAACTACTTAAACCTTACTTTTCAATCTAAGAAGAGGATTAATTCTTTCGCATGGAACTCCTGTTTGACATAAACCACAGCCTGATCCAGACTCACCGATTCCTCCTCGAGAAATAGCTAAGTTCATTGCATCTTCACCATATCCTTGTTCATGACATTTAAGCTTATCAATGCCATTTTCTGGAGATATTGCATTAATGGGGCATCTTTTTACACATGACTGGCATTTGCCATCTACAAAATATAAACAGTTTGATAGATGATTTTTACTTGTTCTTTCATCTGATTCTAATTCCAGATCTGTTATAACTGAGATTAATCTATTAGCTATTCCTTTTTCTGTGATGAATCCTTGATTTAAACTAAATGTACCTAAACCTGCAACATATGCTATATGGCGTTCAGACCAGTTTGAATACAAATCAGTATTTTGATAAGTAGTGAACCATTTAGTATTTCCTGGAGAAATTCCTTTAAACCCTTTTTTATTCAATAAATCTATTAAATAGCTAGCAACTTTATAAGGAGCACCATAACTTCTCATCAGTGTCCATTTTAGCGAAGGAATGGCTTTTTCTTTCCTATTACTTTTAATTATCTCTTCACTAATTGGTAGTGATATAGATATTACTGATCCTTTATTAAAGCTATTTTCTCCAAATTCTTTTTCATATGCTTCTTTTGGAGTTAAATGTTCTTTTCCAATTATATTTTTATATTTCTCAAATAATGGATTCTCTGCAGACGCTATTTTAACTAAAGGTTCTTCAAAGCATATATCTGAAAACTCATGCTTGTTAAATTCATCAGTTAGCACGAATTCTTTTATACTTTTTATTAAAAAATCTTTCATCATAATCTCCTTAATATCTATCATACTCTCATATAACAATAATAATAATAATAATAATAATAATCAAGTTGTTAAAATAGGCATAATAGGGCATAATAGTCACTATACTTATTATTACTATTATTATTACTATTATTCATATAAAGTAATATATTAATTAATGATAATATTTATTTTATTTCAATAAACATGTTTACTTTTTTAAATATTCTACTATTTAATCAAATAGCTATTTTTTTAAATCCATAAATTATTTATATGACTTTTAGTAAAAATCGAACTACAAGAATATTCAGTTTGATTATACTAATTTTATTAACACTTAAATTAATTTAAAAATTTTTTATTCTTAAAAACTTTAAATAAATAGCTTAATCATAAATTTCATGATTAAATTAATGTTATTAGATTTCATATAGATTTTAATCTAAATCAAAACATAAAATATTTGATCATATATTGTAATTTAGAATAATATTAATTATAATTAATATTAATTATTAATGGAGAAACTATGGGTGATAATTTATGAAATATAAATCAAGCATACTTATATTCGCACTTTTCATAACAATGGTTCTTTGTGCTTCAACATCTTATGCAGCAGAATCAAAAGTAGTTGCTGCTAATGCTACAAATGATGAGATTCAGTCTATTATTGATGGTGCTGTAGATGGAGATACTATTGCTTTTGAAGGTAATGAGTATAATGTAAAGTTGGTAGTAACTAATAAAGCATTATCTTTCACTGGTAACTCAAATAAGACTAAATTAAATGCAGTAAATTATAAACCTGTGTTTGAATTCGTTGAAACTAATGGAAGCTCTTTTTCTAATTTTACTTTTAATTCAGAAAGTAATTTAAGTGGCACTTATTTAATATATGGGAATAATGTTAAAAATTTAAAAATTACAAATAACATATTTAATGGAACTAATGTTCAATTAAATTTATATAATCCAGTAAACTGTACAATCACTGATAATCTTTTTGAAAACAGTACAGGTAATTCTTTAGAATTGGTTCGTGATAAATCTGCTGCTTATGGATTATATGGTAATAATACCATAACTAACAATATTTTTAGAAACCATAAGGATGTTATTAGACTCAGAACTGAGAATACTACTGTTGCAAATAATATTATAGATAATTTTACAGGAATTCCAGATATCGATATGGCGAGCATGGCAGAAGGATCTATTGCTATATACTTTGATTTAGAATATGCTGATGGTGTCATATATAATAATACTATAACAAATGGTGATATTGGTATAAAACATAAAGATAAATATTCTCAAGGAACAGTTAAACCAAGTAAAATCTATGGTAATGTTTTTTCTAATTTAACTATTATGTGTATTGAATATGCTAATGCTGATCATCTATACCATAACAATAAATTTGTTTCAATGAATGTATCTTTCAAGGTTAGTAAGAGTACAAGTGCAAATACAGTTAAAGATCTTATGGTTAATAATTCATATTCTGATGTAAATTATGATATTGTTGATTCTAATAGTATTCCATATAATTTAAAACCAGCAGTGATTAAATTAGAATCTAAGATTTCAAATAATACTGTTTTTAAAGGGTCAACTGTAATTTACAATCTTAAGATTTCTAATATTGGGGATTTTAAAGCAGAAGAGATTTTAGCTATTATTAAAATACCAGAAGGATTTAAAACTAACTCAAGTAGTGTTTCACAAGATATTTTTAGTAATAATATGTGGTATGTGGGATCATTAGATCCTAATGGTTATGCTAATTTACAATTAGTTCTTGAAGCTATTGCTATTGGAAAACAAACTCTAAGTGTAAATACTAGTTATGATGATGGTAAAAATGATTCTGAATATCAAAATGCAAATATTTCTAATGTATCTGTAAATGTGGAACTATTAGGTACTACAATTACATTATCTGCGCCTACTAAATTATTAGGTGCTACAAGTGTAATTACTGCCACTCTTAAAGATAATAATGGTAAATTATTGATTAATCAAACAGTAACTGTAACTATCAATGGTAGAATTTATAGTATAATCACTAATTCTAAAGGAATAGCTATTGTACATGTTAAAAATCTTAAAAAAGGATCATATACTGTTAATGCAGCTTTCACAGGAACTGCTGATTTGAAATCATCTAATGCTAAAAAAATTACCCATAAGGTTACTGCCCCTGATTTAAAAATTGTTAATGTTAAAAAATATAAAAACACATATAAAATCACAATCCAAAACATTGGCGATGCTAAATCAAAATCTACAGAACTTAAATTAGCTTACAAAAATAAATCTAAAACTGTTTCAGTCAAATCTATAAAAGTAGGTAAATCATTAACAGTATCAATAAACTTTTTCAAATACTTAACTCACAAAAAATACAAAAAAACTGCAACTATAAATCCAAAGGAATCATTTAAAGAATCAAATTACAAAAATAATATCAAAAAATTAATTAAGTAATAAGTAAATAAATCTTTACTTAATATTTTTTTATAAAAATAAAAATAAAAATAATTATAATTGTATAACTATTCTATTTAACCTTTATTTAATTCTGTTTAACTTATTTTTAAAAATATCTATGTAAACAAATGCATTAATTTTAATAGCTATTTTATTTTATTATCATGCTTTTTAAGATTCGTTGTATTATTTTCATGTTATTATCTATTCTTTGAGCTGTTCTATAATAGCTATTTTTCTATTTTTATTTATTAGAATAAATAGACACATTTATATATTTTAACTTCTAAAATTATGTTATGCAGATTGTTTCACTTAGTGAATATTAAGAGATGATTTCATGGGCAGTGTTAATTGGGAAAAGGCGTGGCAGGATAAAATTGAATTAGAGTCTAGAAGCAATGCTTTTTGGACTAAATTCACACCTAAAGAACATTCTAATAAAATATCTATTCATGATGAATTTCATAGTAAATTAATTGATAAGCTAATTTTAGATGAAAATGACAGAGTATTAGATTTAGGTTGTGGTTCAGGCACTATAACTGTATTAATATCTAAATTAGTAAATAGGGTAACTGCTGTGGATATGTCTGATATAATGCTTAATAATCTTAAAAATAGTATTTCTCTTGAAAACATTGATAATATAAACATATTGAATTCAGATATTGAAGATATCTCTATAGATCTAGTTGATTCTCACGATGTGGTTTTAGCTTCACGTTCACTTATGGGAGTCTATGATATTAAAAATACTTTATTGAATATAAATGAAATAGCTAAAAAATATGTTTTTATTGTTATTTTTGGGAGAAAAAATTGGGGTTTAGAGAAAAAATTCTTTAAAACTGTAGGCAGACATTATCCTGACTTTCCTCCTTATGATTATTTGTTTAATTTATTAATAAGTCTTAAAATTTATCCAAATATTGAAAACTTTAATTTAAGTTGTAGTAGACAATATGATGATATTGATGATGCATTTAATCGAATGAAATGGAGAAAAGATTTATTAACTCCAGAGGAGATTACTAAAATCAAACCATTTCTTGAAAAACATCTTATTAAAAATGAAAATACTGGAAAATTAGAGAGTAATTTAGATAAATCAGATATAATATTGATGTGGTGGAAAAAAGAGACTATTTAATTATATTTATTTATTAATATCTTATATTTAGCTGTTATTTAGCTATTAATTTCTATTAATTTAGCTATTATATTTATTTAGTACATTCAACATAGTTTAGTCTATTAATGTATATCTGGTTTAATGTATATCTATTTTAATGTATATCTGGTTTAATGTATATTTGAATTGTATATTGGGGAGTTAACTGTGAAAAAAGTAAATATGGGGATTATTTTAATTGTTCTTCTTGTGTTGGTATCTAGTGTGGCGTATTTCACATTAGATGGCTCAAATATAAGTTCTGGAGATATAACTGTTACAGATATGGTTGATAGAGTTGTTACAATTCCTAAGTCTCCTGATACTATTGTATCCACATCATCACCACTTACTACAATTATATATATGTTGGCTCCAGATAAATTAAGTGCTTTAAGTTCTGCTTGGGACAATGGAACTAAATTTGTTCCAGATAAGTACAGAAATATGACTGCTGTTGGAGCATGGCATGGTAAAAAAGGTACAGGTAATGATGAAGCATTATTATCTTTAAAACCAGACATAATTATTGATAGTCCTCGTGTTAGGCAAGGTTCTGTAATACAAAGTGATTTACAACTTATCATTGATAAATTTTCTCCAATACCTATTGTGGCTGTTCCTGAAACTGCAAACTTAACTAATGTAATTCCAACTTATGAATTTTTGGGAAAACTGTTAAATGAAGAAGAAAATGCAAATAAACTTAAAAATACTTTACAATCCTATTTAGATTTAGGTGCTAAAACTAAAGAAGCAAGTAAAAGTAAACCTAAAAATGTTTATTATGCCCAAGGTACTGATGGTTTAACAACATCTCCTTCAGGTTCAGAACATGCACAAATCTTAGACATTATTGGTGCATGTAATGTAGCAAACATTACAGGAGAAACACAAATACAAGTGTCTCAAGTGTCAATAGAACAGGTTATTAAATGGAATCCTGAAATCATAATAACTATTGATGAAAATTTCTATGATGGTATTTATAACAGCCCTGAGTGGGCAAGTATAACTGCTGTTAAGAACAAACAAGTTTATTTAGTTCCAACAGACCCCTATAATTGGTTTGACATGCCTCCAGGAGCTAACACAGTTATAGGTATTCCATGGACTTTAAAAGTTGTTTATCCTGAATATAATAAAGATTGGAACTTAAAAGATGAAGTTAGGGAGTTCTATCATAATTTCTATCATTATGATTTATCAGATGGTGAACTAACTTCTTTATTAACTAAATCTGGATTAAAAAGTTTTTAAATTTAATTTAGACACTGAATTGAAAATTTAAGAAAATCAAAGATTTTCTAACATTGAAAATCTTCGATTTATATTATTTTAATTAATTGGAGTTATTTTATGAATTTTAATCATGGTGAGTTTAATAAAGGAATTTATTCATTGTTCTTTATATTTCCAGTGATCCTATTTTTTGCATCTTTTTTAATTGGTAGATATCCTGTATCACCTGGCGATGTTATTTTTACTTTATTGTCACTTATTAATCCTGATTTAGCTGTTTCTGAAACTGTTAGTACTGTGGTTTTTAATATAAGGTTGCCTAGAATTATTGCTGCAATGGTAGTTGGAGCAGCACTTGCAACAGTTGGAGCAACATTTCAAGGAATTTTCAAAAATCCATTGGTTTCACCAGATATATTGGGTGTTTCCAGTGGAGCTGGTTTTGGAGCAGCTTTAGCTATTTTAGCTAACCTTGGATCATATTTTATACAGGCTTCAGCTTTTGTTTTTGGGCTTTTATCAGTTTTTATAACTTACAGTATCTCAAAAGTTTATAAGTATAGTGGAATTTTAGTTTTAGTTCTATCAGGAATGGCAGTTTCATCATTTTTTGGTTCATTAATATCTTCTACTAAATATTTGGCAGATCCTAATAATAAGTTACCTGAGATAACTTTTTGGCTTATGGGAAGCTTATCATCAATCAATGTACACTCATTGCTCCCAGTTTTAATCCCAATAATAAGTGGATTAATCATTCTTTTTATACTCCGATGGAGATTGAATATTTTAGCTATGGGGGATGAGGAAGCTCAAGCCATGGGAATTAACACGTCTAAACTTAGATTATTTTTAATAATCATTTCAACATTAATAACTGCAGCAGCAGTATCTATATCTGGGATAATTGGATGGATAGGACTTATTGTTCCTCATATGAGTAGAATACTAACTGGTCCTGATAACACGACCCTTATTCCTGCAAGCATGAGTTTTGGAGCGTCATTTTTACTTTTAATGGATAATATAGCTAGAGTAACCTTTACTGTGGAAATTCCAATAGGAATATTAACTGCACTTATTGGAGCACCATTATTCTTAGTGCTACTTAAGAAAGGTTATAGTGATTGGAAATAGGTTGCTTAATGAATGAGTAAATAAAGTTTAGGTAGTATAATAATTTTATTAATTAATATTCTATTAATAATTCTATTAATAATAATTTTATTAATACTTCCATTAATAATCCTATTAATAGTGAATTTTAAAATTAATAAAAGCATTCATTATGTTTAAAATGCTTAAATTTTGGAATAAATTTTGGAATAGCTTTTGTTCAAACTTTTTTCAAAAGTTTGTTTCAAATTAATAAAAGCATTTCTTATGTTTTGAATGCTTAAATTTTGGAATAACTTTTGTTCAAACTTTTTTCAAAAGTTTGTTTCAAATTAATAATACTTAATTCATAATATTTAATTAGTTGTGATTTTATGAAAATTATTGAAATGAAAGATGGATCTGGATCCTACTTTGATAATATGATATTTGAGAATATAAGTTTCAAATTAGAAAGAGGGGATGTTTTTTCAATATTAGGACCAAATGGTATAGGTAAAACAACTTTACTAAAAACTTTACTTGGAATTAAAGAATTAAACCATGGAGAGCTATTAATTAAAGGAGAAAATATAACTGATCTTACTTCAAAGGAAATTTCAAAAGTTATGGCATACGTACCTCAAAATCATTATACTACTTTCCCTTTTAAAGTAATTGATGTTGTTTTAATGGGAAGATCTCCTCATATAAGTTTAACAGAAACACCAGAGGAAAAAGATATTAAAATATCTGAAAAAGCATTAAAGGATATGAATATTCATCATCTTCGGGATAAGGAATATAATAATTTATCTGGTGGTGAGATTCAGTTGGTATTTTTAGCAAGAGCTTTAGCTCAAAAATCAGAAGTTTTGGTTCTTGATGAACCAACATCTCACTTGGATTTTGGAAATCAATTAAGATTACTTGAAACAATTAAAAAATTAGCAAAAAAGGATTTAGCTATTATAATGTCTTCACATTATCCAGATCATTCATTTATTTCATCAAATAAAGTAGCTATTATGCAAAACAAGACTTTCATTGATATGGGTCCTCCTGATCTTGTTGTAAATGAAGAAAATCTTAAAAAGGCTTATGATTTAGATATTTCTATTGTTGAGCTTGAAAAAGGTCGTAAGGTTTGTGTAAGTTACTAACTAAGCACAGACTAGTGTATATTTTAATGTTTAGATTGTTTCAATGGAGGGGATAAAAAATGAGTATTGACTATAGATTGCTGGAACTTATAGTAATTGTATTGTTTTTCTCATGGATAATAGCTATGGCTTTAAAACAATATTTTAATAAAGATAAGTATCAATCTATTATGATAGCTATTTATTTTAGTTTGTTACTATTATTTTCAGTTTTCCTTTCAAATTTTAATGAAGAAATTGTTGTAAAGATTATAAATGATAATTTATTTTTTGTAATGACTGTAATTAGTATGGTGTTTATCTTTACTGGGTTTAAATTTATTCAGGAATTTAAAATAGCTTCTGTAAATAGTTCTGGTAAAAATAAGATTATAAATAGAATGGCTCTTCCATTAATTTTTGTTTGTGGATATCTTGGGATTTTTATTAATATTCTTCATGTTGCTCCAATTTTATGGATTTCTTCATTGGAATTAGGATTTGTCTCAATATTATCTTCATTGTTACTAATAATAGCTATTTATTTAATTTTAAATCATTTTGTAAATCTTTCAAATGAGCTATACAATGGAATAGTTGGATTTTTAATCATAATTTCAGGATTATATTTATTGTTCTATTATCTATTTATTCCTAATCTTAAAATAGCTTTATCTGGTTCTTTAAGCTCTATAACTATAGTAAGTCCTGATATTTTAGCTTCTGTTGCTTTAACTGTTGTAATAGCTATTGTATTTGGATTCTTTATTAAAAAATATAAAAAATTTAAAAATTTCTTTTAAAGTTAACATATTTAATACGCTGATTTCGCAAAATAGAAAATTTTGCAAAATCTCATCATATGAAGTTAAATCGATTTTTATAGATTAGAACGGATTTTGAAAAAATTTTTCATTTTTCGAAATCAACATCTAAAAAATCATTTTAACTTGAATACTTATTTAAATTGGAAAAATAATAAGAAGGTGTTTACATGGATATTATTGGAAGTACTTATTTAACTACTGTTATGCATGCAATCTCTCAAGCTATATTGATACCAGTTATCATAATACTTTTAATATTTGTAGTTTTTGCATTGATTAGTGTAGGTGGATTTATATCAGAATATACATCTCGTAAAAAGTTGAGTTTAAAAAATATTAAATCAATTATAAGAAAACTTAATAATTCAAATAGCTATGATGAAATGAAAGATATTGTAAATAATAGTGATATCAAAGAGGGTTATAAAGTAGCTATTCGCGAAATAATTGATAACCATGAGTTTGGAGATGAAACAAGAAAAGCAATAGCTAGTAGAATTCTTGAAGAAGAAGAATTAAAAATGGAGAAAATTGTTGAAAAAACAGATGCTGTTGTTCGAATTGGTCCTACAATGGGACTTATGGGAACGTTAATTCCAATGGGTCCAGGTCTTGCAGCATTAGGTGCAGGAGATATCAACACATTGGCTCAAGCTATTGTAATAGCTTTTGACACAACAGTTTTAGGTTTATCTTCTTCAGCAGTCTGTTATGTCATATCAAAACTTAGAAAACGTTGGTATAGTGAAGATTTATCTAATTTTGAAGTTTTTATTAATTCAACATTAGATATTCTTGAAAAATAGTTAGAATAGCTAATGATTAGGTGAAAAATAAATAATAATATTAAGTAGTAATAAATTATTAAGTTGTAATAAATAATAGTGAAGGATTAAAATGCCAATTAAAAGAAAAAAAAGAGTTTTAAACAAAGATTCAGATGAGGATCCTTTATCTGGAATGGCTAACTTAACTGATGCAATGTTAGTTTTAGCCGTAGGGTTCTTAATATTCGCTGTTATGGCCATGAGTGCTACAGGATCTGTTTCAAGCTCAGATTCTCAAAATAGTAATAGTTTATCTGATACTATTAAGGAAGCAGTAGATGTTCAAACAGGAAAAGACTATAATGGTTCAGCTAAAGTTGAAAACGGTGAATCTGCAGGAATGGAGAATGTGGGGACGGTTTATAAAGATCCAGATTCTGGAAAATTAATTATGGTTCCTCCAGCAGGTTAGTTATTATGGGAGATATACTTGATGATAGAAGGAGGTTGATGTGTCTACTATGATACATTGAATTCTCATTCCTATTTAATTAAAATAAAGAAACATGCTGTATTCTTGATTTATTTATAACAACTATATATTTAATGATCCCTATTTTAAATTATATCGTGATGTTTTGGTAATTGAAAATAGCTATAAGTTATATAAGTTATAATTAAAATAGGTTAATTGCATTTTATTTATTATTTAAAAAAATAGATTTAATCATATTTAATTTATTATGATCTTCTTCTGTAGCAGCATTTTTAATATTTTTTGAAATATCATGAAAAATTTTATTTACAATGGATCTTGATAGATTTTCAATTATTTTTTCTTGATTAATATTATCATTATTTTTATTAAGTTTGTATAAAGCTTTTCGAGTCTCATTTTTCCGAATATCTTCCATTGATAATCGAATATCAGATATTAACCCTTCAAACTCCATAGTTTTAAATGATTTTTTAAGTAATTCAAATTCTTCATCTATTATTTTTGTTGCAGCTTCTACTTCTTTTTGTCGCTTTTCCTTATTTTCTTCAGCTATTCCTCTTAAATCATCAATGTTAAATAAATTAATTCCTATTTCTTTAACTTCTTCGTCTATGTCTCGTGGATTTGCTAAATCTATCATTATGATATTGGCTCTTCTCTCTTTCGGAATTACATTTCCAATTCTTTCTTTGTTAATTATTGTGTGTGGTGATCCTGTAGCACTTATAATAAGGTCTGCTTCTGGAAGATAATTTTTTAAGTCATCTAAAAGAATAGCTTTTCCATTTAATTCATCTGCAAGTCGTTTTGCTCTGTAGTATGTTCGATTCGCTACAAAAATGGCTTTCAAGTCTTTACTAGCTAAAGCTTTTGCAACTAAAGTTCCCATTTTTCCTGCACCAATTACAAGAACATGTTTATTTTCTAGATCTTTAAAATACTGCTGTGCAAGGTCTACTGCAGCTGAACCTATGGAAACAGACCCTCTGTTTATTTTGGTTTTTCCTCTGATAGATTGACCTACATGAATAGCTTTAGTAAAGAGAGTGTCCAAGACTTTTCCACAGTGTCCTTCCTTCACACTTTTTGCTTTAGAGTCTTTTATTTGTCCAAGTATTTGATCTTCTCCAATTATCATAGATTCTAGACCTGAACTGGTTCTAAGTAAATGAATAATAGCTGAGTCTCCACATTCAATAATTAAACTCTTATTTTCATGGTCTAAAAGGTCATGGTCATAATCGCACTGGTCTGTATGGATATAATACTCACTTCTATTACATGTAGCTATTTCAACATAATCTTGGATGCTAAACTCTTCTCTAAACTCATTAAATAACTTTTTCAAATCTGTTGAAACATTTTCCATAGTTTCAATGTCTGCTATTGTATGATCTACTCTGATATTTATTATCAAATACATGACCCCATATTAAAATTAGCTATTTATAATATCTTCAGCATATTTTTTAGCAGTATTTAATTTTCCTTCACTTATTAGTTTTACTATTTCATTGTTGTTAGCTATTTCATAGAGAATTTCTTTTCGTTTTTTCTGTGAATCGATTTTATCTTTTAAAATACTTCTAACATGATCTTGAACTTCTATTTCTAAAATATCTTTTTCACTAATAGCTTTTTCTAATTTTTCCCTTAATTTTTTAGCTACAAGTGGGCTTTTTCCTTGGGTATAAATGGATATTTCGATATCAGCTATTTTAAACTTTGTTGGTACAATAATATTTCCTTTTTCAGGATAATCTGCTCTATTAACTAATTTTTCCATATCTTTGCTTACTTTACCAACATATTCATTTAATTCATTATCTCCACTAGCTATTATTATAATATCTGCCCATTTAACAAGAGTATCAACATCTTCTTTTGACTTTATTGATTTTAGAGTAGCTCCTTTGTCTTTAAGCATATCTGAAATAGTATTTCCTACTATTATGACTTCAGCTCTAGTATCAAGGAATCTTTCAGCTCTTCTGGACCCAACTTCTCCTGATCCAATAATAAGTACTTTTTTATCATTAGTCTTTAAAAATAAAGAAGTCCCTTCCATAATATTAACCTTTATTATTATTTAAAAAAAGAAGTTATTTCCATTTAAATTTATAACAAAATTAGACTTTTTTCTAAAATTAATCTTTTTTTTCAAGATCTTTAAGTTTTAAAAGTTTTGCAGCCATTCGTAAGTCATTATCACTATCATGAAGGACTTTAAGGGCTTCTTCTTTACTTATAGCGAAACTTTCACTTAATGTTGCAGCATAATCTTTTATTGTATCTTCACTGTCTCCAAGAAGTTTTTCAGATAATTCTTTCTTTAATGTCAGGTATTCGTTTTCATCCATTCCAATGTTTCGCATTACCATGTCTCTTAATGGGCATGGCTTTGAAGTTTTACAACACCAAACCATAGAACCAAAACATGTTCCAGCTCCTTCTCCAAGTCGAGTGTTTTTACCAAATTCTTCTTTAATCTTTATATATTCCTGTGGTGATATTTTAGTATCTTCAAGTGCATGTAATATTGGACAAGGCTTAACTGGTGGACAGCAGAATGATAATGCTCTCACGTCGCCTCCTCTACATACATGTGATGGTGCATCGTCCCATGCCATTATATTCTTCCTCCTAATTGAAAAATGATTTGTGATAATATTTAACACTGATTTCGAAAAAATAAAAAATTTTTTTAAAATCCTTTTTTTTAGTACTGATTTCGAAAAAATGAAAAATTTTTTTAAAATCCTTTTTTTTAGCTATCGAAACTGATTTAGGAGCCTAGGGATTTTGCAAAATTTTCTATTTTGCGAAATCAGTGTTTAAATATTTAAACTTTCTTTTATTTAAATAGTTATTCTTTATTTAACATCTCTTTTTTTTCATCTAATGTTAGTTCATTAACTATTTCTTCAGGTTTACCTTCTTTTAATAGTTCGCCGTTTCTCATTAATGCAGTTCTATCACAGACATCTAATACAAAGTCCATGTCATGGGATATAATAATGAATGTTTGATCTAATTCATCTCTTGCTTTGAGTATTGAATCTGTAACTTGGACTCTTGTAATGGGGTCCATTGTTCCAGTTGGTTCATCTAGTATTATGATGTTTGGTTCTTTGATTAATACTTGTGCAATAGCTACTCTGTGTTTTTCACCAACACTTAATTTATCTGGTGTTTTATCAAGAATTTGGGCTGCATAGTCGTTATCAAAACCAACAGCATTTAAAACATAGATAGCTTTCATTTTACCAAATTCTGCAGGTAAATCTAAGCTTATAGCATCAGTTAAGTTTCCAAGAACAGTTCTGTGAGGGTATAAAGAGTATTCTTGGTGAAGTAAGCCTATGTATGGTAGAATTCTACCTCTTCCATGAGGGCCTGATTTTTTCATGTCTATCCATTCATCTCCAAGTTTCGCATCAATTGTACCGCTACTTGGTTCAGTTAAACCTACAAGCATTCTACTCAAAGTGGTTTTTCCAGATCCACTAAGTCCTACTATTCCAAAAATTTCTCCTTTGTTTATTGTTAGACTTATCCCATTCACAGCTTTCACTACTCCTCTGTCAATGGAATAATAGTGTTTTTTAATGTCTTTTACTTCTATTATTGGTTCTCCTATTACGTGATCACCTGTTTTTTGTGGAAGGGGAACTGTTTCAAGGAAGTTATTTACAACTTTATCTGCAGATCCTTGTTCTACTACTTTTCCTCTTTCAAGCCAAATCACTTCATCCGCAAGTAAATTCATTACTTCTGGCCAGTGTGAGGTTATAACCATTGTTGTTCCTTTTTCTTTAACTCCTTCAATAAGTGTTTCGTGGATATATTCTGCTGTTTGAGGATCCAATGTACCAGTTGGTTCATCTGCTAAAAATAGTGTTGGATTTTTAGCTATTTGTCTTGCAAGAACTACTCTTTGTTTTTCTCCTCCACTTAAATCACGAGCAATATGGGTTACTCTATGGCTCATATGAACCATTTCTAACAGGTCAATTGCTTCGTAGAGATTCTCTTCAAAATCTCCTTCAGGAAGTGCTTGCATCACATTTTCGATAACTGTTTCTTCGTCATATAATGCAAAATTCCTCTGTAGCATTATTGAAATGCGTTTTCTAATAGCTGCAAATATTTTACGGTCACAGTTCCAGAAGTCAGCTGATTCTGATTCGTAATTTCCTCCACATTCACATTGTTCTCCAACTTTTGAAGGTCCTTCAACCCTTAAACATTTTTTACAAATAGCTATATTATATATAACTTTTCCACTGTCTGGTCTGTACTCTGGAGTTCCACGTAACATGTGTATTAGTGTAGATTTCCCAGAACCACTCCGCCCTAAAATTCCAAGGATGTTTCCTTCTTTAATTTCAATATTTAAGTCTTTCAGGACTTCTATTCCATCAAAGCTTTTGTTTATATTTTCAAGAATTATAAAAGTCATTATTATTGCCTTGTTGATTTAATTATGTGATTTAATCAGATTAATTATTATAATTGCTTTTTATTTAAATTTAAATATTTTTATCAGTAATTTATAATTGTTTGCTACACTGTTATTTATTTAATTTATATATTATTAATTTATCTAAAATTTTTATTTTAATCATATTTTTAAATTAAAAATAATACTAAATTTAATAATAATATTATCAACAATACTAAATTTAATAATAATATTATTAATAATAGTAAATTTAATAATAATATTAATAAAATAATTTTAGTAATAATAATTTTAATACTAAGATTATTATTATATAATTGTATTATTGTTAAGGAGATCTTCCATAATTCATTGATTAGTTAATTGATACTTATTGGCTTATATTATGATGATGAAGTAATATTAAGTTAAAATAAGGATTATTATTTAGTTTATTGGGTTTTAAGTGATTTATGTTTGTTGATTGTTTTTTAGTAAAGTTTAATACTCTTTGTGTTGAAATATGATTTCATGCACTAATGACTTTAATAATCTTTTTTTTATTAAGTTTTTGTGCATTTATTATGAAATTTGTATTAATAAATTAGTGCTTTTGTATGAATTATGTTTTGATAAATGGCATACTGACTAAGGGATAATTATTTAGACATGTATGGTTTTATACTATGTTTATTTATGTTTTTTCTAGTATATTGTGTCTTTTAGATTTCTTGTTCGTATTGTATTGTATATTGCATTTCTGATGTTTATTTCATTAGTTGCAGC
>NZ_LWMT01000232.1 GCF_001639265.1 Methanobrevibacter filiformis | reverse complement strand
AATAGATATTCAATGAAAAACATAGACAACAAATAAAAAAAACTACAAAAAATAATTTACAATCTAACCACAACTAAGAAAATTCACTGTCATCCATCAACTGAAAAATTAATTATTGCACAGCCAAATTAATAAAAAATTATATCATTAATATTAATAAAAAATTAAAATAAAATTATAAAAAATTAAAATAAAATTATAAAAAATTAAAATAAAATTATAAAAAATTAAAATAAATATTTAAAAATATAAATAAATTAAAATTCATAATTATGTATATAATAAATATATCATTATATTGTTTAAATTGAACATGCAAAATATTAATATTGACCAAATTACTTAAAATTAAAAGGTGAAAGTGTGACAGGTTTGTTAGAAGAATGGAGAAGAACCCATTATACAAAAAACATTAATGTAAACTTAGTAAATAAAGAAATCATTGTTATGGGATGGGTGCATGAAATTAGAGACCTTGGAGGAATAATATTCGTACTTATTCGTGACAGAGATGGTTTGATTCAAGTAACTGCACCAAGTAAAGAGATTGAAGCTGAATTATTAAGTCAAATAAGGAAACTGAAAAAAGAATCAGTTGTAGCTATTAAAGGAACCATTCAAGAATCATCTAGAGCACCTAATGGTGTTGAAATAATACCTAACACAATTAAAGTTTTAAATGAAGCAAGTCAACCCTTACCAATGGACCCTACAGACAAAGTTAGAGCTGAAATCGATACAAGACTTGATTCAAGATTCATTGATCTTAGAAGAGCTAATGTTAATTCTATTTTTAAAATAAAAAGTAAAATGCTCCATAGTACCAGAACATTCTTTGAAGAAAACGGATTCTTAGAAGTTAACACTCCTAAACTTGTGGCTTCAGCTACAGAAGGAGGAACAGAACTTTTCCCAATAACTTACTTTGAAAGAGAAGCCTTCCTTGGACAGAGCCCACAACTATACAAACAAATCATGATGTCTGGCGGATTTGATAAAGTTTATGAAATAGCTCAAATTTTTAGAGCAGAAGAGCATGACACCCTCCGTCATTTAAATGAAGCTATTTCTATTGATATGGAAGCTTCATTTATTGATGATATTGATGCAATGGACACACTTGAAAAATTAGTTAACAAGGTTATTGTAGATGTTACAGTAGATTGTAAAGATAGCTTAAAAACATTAGATAAAGAATTATTACTTTGTGAATGCCCATTTGAAAGATTGGACTATGATGATGCTATAGATATGATCAATTCAAAAGGTGTTGAAATTGAGTGGGGAGAAGATTTATCTAGAGCTGCAGAAAAAGCATTAGGTGGAATGATGGAAGGATACTACTTCTTAACTGGATGGCCAACAGAAATAAAACCATTCTATGTCATGCCAAATAAAAAACATCCTGAAAAAAGTCATGCTTTTGATTTGATGTATAAAGATATTGAAATATCTTCAGGAGCAATGAGAATCCACCAACATGAAATGCTTGTTGAAAAAATCACAGAAAAAGGATTAAACCCTGATTCATTTGATAGCTATTTAAAAGCATTTGATTACGGAATGCCTCCTCATTCAGGATGGGGACTTGGAGCAGATCGATTCACAATGAGCTTAACAGGTGTAAACAACATTAGAGAAACCGTTCTTTTCCCAAGAGACAGGAGAAGATTAACTCCTTAATTAATCGTGATTAGCTGTTTAAAATATAAACATATTCTTTTTTATTCTTTTTTACTTTTTATTCTTATTAATATTTTACACGTTTTACTACTATTTTATACTATTTTACACCGTTTATTAATATTTATTACTCATTTTAAATTGTTTTAAAATTGTTTATTCACTGTGTCATTTCATAATATCTCATAATAATAGCTATTTTGATCTATTTTGATCTATATTTTATATATTTGATAAAAAATAAATAATAGAAAAATTATTTATAAAATAAACACTTATTTTAATTTAATGAAAAAATATAAACATTACAAAATAGCTATTATTGGAGGAGGACCTGCTGGAATCATGGGAGCCATTAAAGCATCTTCAAATTTAAATCCTCATGAAGTTATTTTAATTGAAAAAAATGAGGATTTAGGTAAAAAATTGCTTTTAACTGGAGGAGGACGTTGTAATATTACAAATAATCAGCCAATCAAAGAACAATTAAATGAAATTTCCCACAAGAATTTCTTAAAACATTCATTTCATACTTTAACAAATGATAAATTAATAGCTATTTTTAAAAAAAAAGGATTAGATTTTAAAATTGAAAACAATAAAATATATCCAAAAACAGATGATTCAAACTCAATATTAAAAATTTTAAAAGAATATTTAAAAGAAAATAAAGTAGATATACTTTTAAATAACCCTGTGAACTATGTTGAAAAAGAAGAAGAAACTGAAACATTCAAAATCGGCACTAAATCAGGAATCATTACCTCTGAAAAAGTTATAATAGCTACAGGAGGCATAACTTATCCACAAACAGGATCGACTGGTGAAGGTCATAAAATAGCTATTGATTTTAATCATAAACTATCTAAAATACATCCAGGATTAATTCCTTTAAAATCTAATGAATCATGGTTATCTAAATTATCAGGAATTACATTAGAAGATGTTAAAATTACATTTAAAGCTAAAAAAAATAAAATCCATGAAAATAACTTAAACCAGATAACAATAAGAGGAAATGTTCTTATATCTCATTTTGGATTAACTGGACCAGGAATTATAGATTTAAGTAATGAAATTCTTAAAATAGTAGATTACAAAATAAATGTAATCGATGTAGTGTCTAATTGTTCAATTGATGAAAATAAAGACAAAGACCATTATAATGAAAATAACGATCAAATAAATAAAAAAGAAAATAATAAACATGTATTTAGTAATGCAGAAATATCATTAGATTTGATTCCAAATTATAGTGACAATGACTTAAAAAATAAATTAAATGAAGATTTTCAAAAACATGGGAAAAAACAAATCAAAAATTATATGAAATTATATCTTAAAAATAGAATGATTGAAGAATTCTTAAGAATAGCCAATGTTAATTGTGATAAAACATTGAATAATATGAATAAAAAAGATAAAAACAATTTAATAGCTAATTTAAAAAGTTTTAAAATAAAAATAACTGGAGTTATGCCCTACAAAACAGGAATGATTACCTGTGGAGGCATTGAAACTAAAGACATAAATCCAAAAACAATGGAGTCAAAAATAGTAAACAATCTATTTTTTACAGGAGAAGTATTAGAACATTATGGTCCAAGTGGAGGCTATAATCTCCAAATAGCTTTTTCAACAGGTTATCTAGGAGGCAAATCAGCTTCTGAAAATAACAATGAATAAAAACAAGAAATAATAATACAATATAAATAAAAACGAGAAATAATAATACAATATAAATAATACAAGACATATAATATAAAAAAACAGATAAAAATGATAAAAATAAAGAAATATTTTAGATGAATTATACAAATCTAACTAAATTATTAGAACTTATAGATTCAACTGATTTCTTATTTGGAATTATTCTAACAAATTTAACCAAATTTCTGTATTTAACTGGTATTTTAAAGTTTACTAGTACTTTAGTAGATCTTCCTGATTTTAATGCTTTAACTTTTACAGTTTTTGTGTATTTTTTAAGTTTAGAGTAAATTTTAACAAGACCTTTATTAGAATATTTAGCAGCATTATATTTTGGATCATTGTATGCTACTTGTAATTTAGAAGCCTTTGCAGATGCAGCACCTTTATTTTTTACAGTAAATAAAACACTTACTACATTTTTTTTACCATCAACATTTCTAACAAGCCCAGTCAAAGTCAAATCTGGTTTTGTAACAACTTTAACTTTTACAAATTCTTCAGAAGAACTTGACAAGCTAATTCCACCTTTTTGACCATTATATACAAGTTTAACAGTATACATACCATTTTTATTAAATTTATGTGATGTAGACACATAGTCTTTAGTTGGTTTTGTAAATACTTCCTTGGTGTTATCTCCAAAATTCCAAGTCATGTTAGTTATTGAGTCTGTCTTAACTCCGAAATTAATTTTTTCGCCTTTATTAACTTGTATATAGTATGAATTCTTAGTAGTAACTACTTTACAATCATATGCACTTTTTGAATTCTGTATAATTCCTGGCATATCTAATCCTCCCACAACTTCAGCAGAAACATTAGACATTACCATCAGCATAGTAATAAAAATTAAAAATATAATAAAAATCCTATTCAATTTCAATTTTTCATCCCCTATAATTTTTCCAATTGGAATAAATAAAAAAATAAACATAAAACAATTATAATTTCAAATAATATTTAATATTCAATTAATACATTAAAATATCAGATTTATTAATATTTCAATTAAAAACATATATGTATATATTAAACAATAATATTGAATAATAAATTACCAGGTTAGTTTAGTATATAACTATATAAAATATAACTTGATAACCTGAATTTATTATATGTTGTTCATCATATATAACTATTATCATTAGTGTAAAGGTTAAAAATTTTTATAAATACAAATGATAAATAAATATTGTGATTAGTATTATATAAATTTAACTATCCTAACTTTCCATATAAGGACATGAGACATATATTTAGAAAAATTTTTTAAACTCAAATAATCGTTACTAACTTATAGGAGTGAATACTTGACTGTTAAAACTTGTAAAATGTAGAAACATTATTGAATTAAATTTTCTGCTAGACCAACCAGTATTTTAGATATATTTGATGAATATAGCTATTAGATTATCCTTATCAATATTTTAAAGTTTGAATATAGGTTAATTCCATAACTCACTAGCAAACTAGCTATTAAAAATATTAAGAATATTAAAAATACAAAATTTAATAAAGGATAAACACACAAAGTTATCATGGTTGAAAAAATTCACTATAGCAATTTGATTATTAACAGTTTTAATAAATTTAGATAAGAATTTTATTAAAATACAATTTAAATAATAAGTAATTAATGATAAGACAATTAAATAAATCAAATTGCAGCATAAACTACATTAAAATTAATTAATATAGCGAACAACTACTATACTTAAAAAATAACTAAATATATACCATTTTTACAAAAGGAGAATATATATGACTTGTAATATTTTAGTCGGTGGCGCTTGGGGCGATGAAGGTAAAGGGAAATGTATTACCTATTTATGTAATAAAGATAATCCTAATATAATTGCTCGTGCAGGTGTTGGACCTAATGCAGGACATTCCGTGGAATTCAATGGTGAAAAATATGGATTAAGACTTACACCATCTGGTTTTTTTAATAAAGACGCGAAATTACTTATAGGAGCGGGGGTTTTAGTTGATAAAGATGTGTTCTTCCATGAATTAGAGTACTTAGACAAATATGACATCAAAAGTAGAGCATATATAGATTACAGATGTTCAATGATCGAAGAAGAACATAAACAAAGAGATAAAGCATCAGAGCACTTATTTAAAAAAATTGGAAGTACTGGAACTGGATGCGGTCCAGGTAATGCCGACAGAGTCATGCGAACTTCTAAAATGGCGAAAGATGTTCCAGAACTTGAAAAATATACAATGGATGTTCCTTTAGAAATTAACACAGCTCTTGATGATGGAAAAGACGTGTTTATTGAAGGATCCCAAGGTTTTGGATTATCCCTTTATTATGGAACTTATCCCTATGTAACAAGTAAAGACACCACAGCAAGTACTTTTGCTGCAGATGTTGGTGTTGGACCAACAAGAATAGATGATGTTATAGCTGTTTTTAAGTCATATATAACAAGAGTAGGAGAAGGTCCATTCTGCACAGAAATAGATCAAAAACAAGCAGAAGAATTAGGGCTTGAAGAATACGGAACAGTTACGGGGAGGAGGAGAAGAGTTGGTCTCTTTGACATGGATCTTGCTAAAGAATCTTGTATGATTAATGGAGCAACTCAAATAGCTTTAACATGTGTTGACAAATTATACTGTGATTGTGCAAGAACACAAGACTACTCCTCATTATCTGGAGAAACAAAACAGTTCATAGAAGACATAGAAACCGCAACAGGTGTCCCAGTAACAATAATATCAACAGGACCTGATTTAACAGACACAATTGATTTAAGAGATGAATTGTTATAAAATAAAAAAAAATATAATGTGAATACGTGAAAATTAAAAAGATTAAATATTATCTTTTTAATTAAAATATTAACCTTAAATTAAATAATAATTTTAAATATTAATTTTCACATTTATTTCATTAGTTTCAATTAATATTATAAAAGCATTTCTTATGCTTAAATTACTATTTTTTTAGAATACTTTTAGTCAAACTTAATTTATTAAGTTAGAAAATATTTGATTTCTTTTTTAAAAATCGCAGATAAAAATAGATAAAAATAGATAAAAATTAATAGCTTTATTAATATTAATAAATTAGCTATTAATCCATTATAATTCAAATTCCTTGTTTAAGATTAATTGTTTGAGTTTTGTAGTTATTTTTTTGGCTCTTTGACGATCAGATTGTCTGCAAGTAACTGGAATACTGTGTTTTTTATTTTCAATTTCTAAATCAACAACCCCTAATTTCATTTCATAAGTATTATTAGTTGTTAATACAGTACACAAACCACAACCAAAACAATTGTCCAGATTTATAGTTCCATTATCATTAATTGCATTTGTAGGGCAGCTTTCTTGAACTACTTTATTCTCTTCAAGGTTGAAATTTTCTTTTATAAATACTGGTCTTTCATCAGTATCTTTCCAGACATTCTCATAATTAATTTCAGTCAATGGAAGATGCCTACCATGAATATCTGCAACAGGAAGTTTAACATCTGGATCTAATAATAATAGCTTATTAAATACCTCTTCATTTAAAACAGGAATTGGAATAGCTACTGTATCATATATTTCAGGTCCTGCACCAGTTTTAAATCCTCCAATGTAATCTGCCTCCATATCTAATAAATCAGCAGTTAGCATTAAATTAGGTTTTACATCAGAACTTCTTGTTCCTGGTCCTAAAACTACTCCTTTGGAACCATTAAACAAAATTTTTGTTCCTTCACCTATAATATCCTTATTTGGATCGTTTTGTAAAGGATTATATTCTCCACATCCTGAAAATGAAAGTTGATTTAAAACTCCTTCCATCGGGATTGCATTAAAAATAGAATTAACTTTATCTCCAGTTGGATTGACAAAAGCGGTATAATTCTTAAAGGTCATTCTAACACCAATGATTTGACCTCTAGGAACATCATCAATAGTTATTTGAGTCTCAAATTTCTTACCTTCAATTGACTCAACTTCAACATCTACTTTTTCTCCATTTAAAAGATCTTTGAGTAAAAATCCTCCACCATAGCCATGATCTTTAACACTATGTTCAGTTCCATAGACAATTACATCAACAGAACCTAACTGCTCATTAGGACAAGGTCCTGGAAATGCTGGAACCCCATTAAGGAAAACATTTTTAGCTTTTTGGAATTCTCCAGGTCCAGTAATTCCAATATGCAAAATAGCTGCAGTTCCAGACATTATTCCACATGTTCCAGTGGTTACAACATCAACATCATCAAAAGATAATTCTTCACCATCAGAAATTGCTTTTTTAAATTCTTGAATAGTGAAAACATTAGCTTCCCCATTGTTGATTTTTTCTTTAATTTCATCTAAAGTTCTCTCTTGAATAAAAATCACCTAGTTTACATCATAGAATCGACAAAATAAATAATATAACAATACAACAGAAGTTAAATAATAAACAGTAGAATATTTACTATTTTATAAAATGGATCATTTAATCATTAAATATCATTTAATCATCCAAATATCATTAAACTTAAATTTCTTTAACTTATTATTAAAATTAATTTAATACTAAAATTATTACTAGTTTCAAATTATTATAATTATTAATAAAAGCATTTTTTATACCTAAAATGCTTATTTCATGAAACAGCTTTTGATCAAACTTTTATTTCATGATGAAATTTAGAGAAATCTCTAATTTATCGTTTTCAAAAGTTTGTTTCATATTAACTTAATTTTAAAAGGAATTATATTAATAAATATTATCCTCCATAAATAATTTGTATTAACTGTATTTCATCGCCTTGTTGGATTAATTCATCTATTTCTACTAATTCTTTGTTCTTTTTTACAACTAATGTTTCAGATGATGCTTCAATTTCATCAAGCAAATCTTTTATAGTTGTATTATCTACAAAGGGTTTTTCTTCTTTTTTATTTTCAAAAATTAACGTATAAGTCATTTCAACCACTATTATAACATCAATTAAAATGTTTCAACACTAAATGATTTTAAATCAAGTAAATTGTATTTTAAAACTTCTGGAGCATATGTTACTACACCAATTCCAGTAATATATTTATATGTTTCAAATGCTTCTAAATTACCTATTATATTAGGAACAGGTCCAATAACTGGAGGAACTTGTTTATTTAATGATTTAACATCGGTTTTAACCTCATCAGTTAATTCTTTCCCAAGAGATGGAAGTCTGAATAGCTCTTCATAACTAGGAGTATCTTTAGTAAAAACAGTAACTTGACCAAGAGTTCCATGAATAGCTCCATGAACATAAGGAATTTCTAGTTCTTTTGCAGTCCTACTTACAATAACACGAGTAACTAAATTATCTAAAGCATCAACAACTACATCAGCGTCTCCAATTATTTTCTTAACATTATTTTCATTAAGTTCTTCATTAAAAGCATTAACTTTTACATAAGGATTAATAGTTCTAACTCTTTCTTTTGCTGAATAAACTTTTGTCTTTCCTAGAGTATCTAAAGTAGCTATTAATTGCCTATTAAGATTAGATAAATCATAAGCATCTTTATCAACCAAATTAAGACTTCCAACACCCATACGAGCTAACATTTCAATTAAAGATCCACCGATTCCTCCAGAGCCTATAACTGCAACTTTAGCATTTTTAAATTTTTCCTGCTCACTTTTATTAACAATACTCATCTGTCTACTGATTATTTCCCAATAACCATTCCCAATAAATCTTGTTGGCATTAAATCACCTTTTTATTTGTAATTGTGTTATATAATATCATTTATTAAGAAAATAATGAATATATAATAAAATATATATAACACCATTTATAATAAATAATATAACTATTGTTATATTTAACTGAATATATAAAGTTTTATAATTAAGAATTTTTACTAAGTAGATTAATTAAAGTAATCAATAATATAAAATATAAAATATAATATAAAATTCAATTATAGTTTGTGGAAAATTTTTCATTAAAATAAAATAGTTTTGCAACTTAAATATAGTAAAAGATTTATATAATATATATGAATCAATACAAAGAAACTAACTGAAAATTACAGTACACATTATTTATAATAAACTAGGAATAATAAATTAGGAATTACATGGTTATGAAAAATTGAACTGATGAATATGGCTGAGCGTGCTAAAACTTTGACTACTGAAAATGAATTATTATTAAAATCATGCTCCATAATAACTTCAAATCATAACCATTTGTCAAATATCTTACTTTAGCCCTTTTTTAACTTATTGTTATGTAACTTAGTTTACGGTTGGTTTTTTAAGCTTGTTATTTTCTTAAAAACATGTTTATTGGTCAAAATGTGCTAATAAGTAGTATGCATTTTATAATAAAATGTAATACTAATTTTCTCGAGAGGCAAAATTTTGACTGAAACCTCACCAACAATAATTATTCCATCAGTTCGATTTTTCAAATCCATGAATTACTAGGTCATATGAGTAAATATGATATTTATAAATAGTTAATTAATGTTAATTAATATTAATAATAAATTTAATAAATCAATGAACAATATCACTACCTTTAAAGAGATGAATAAATAATGAAGGTTATTAATTTAGACGAAACTCGTGAAAAGCTTTCAAACAAAGTTTTAAATAATATTAAAGCATCACATGACTTAGGATTACTTCGTTGTGTTCAATGTGGGATGTGTACTTCAGTATGCCCTGGTGCTAAGCATTCTAATTACAATCCAAGATATATGGTAGAAAAAGTTCTTGAAAATGATGAAAAGATTATTGAAAATAAAGATATTTGGAATTGCTTCTATTGCTATACTTGCCATAGTGTATGTGCAGTAGGAAACAGTCCCTGTGAAGTTAATCAGATACTTAGACAAATAGCTATTGATAATGGTAAAGAAGATGAAAAATTAAAATACTTTGCAAGCTATGGTGAAACTTTTTTAGATATTGGAATAGGTGGAATGCCTAAATCTTTTTTTATGACATTACATGAAGATATTGAAGGATGGTTAGATTTCAAAGCAGAACTCGAAGAAATTAGGAAAGAATTATCCTTAGGACCTATACAAATGCCACAAGAATCAATAGAAGAAGTTAGAAAACTACTTAATAAAATGAATTTTGATAAGAGAGTTAAAAGATTAAAAAAAGAAGAAAAAGAATAAATAAAATAGTAAAACCAATTACTAAAAATAATACTAAAAATAATAATATCCACAGCAAATTTAATAAATAAGAGTAATTAATAAAAATAATAATATTTATTAATAAATTATATCAATTTAAAATATCCAAACACAGATATTAACTAACACTTTAAAATTAAAATAATTAAAATATATTTGATAGATTAAACACTATTTATAAATCAAACTGTTGAAAAAACTCCAATTAACAAAACTGATTAAAATAGAGATTAATGAAGGAAAAAATATGAAACCTATTCCAGATAAAAATATTCTATTATTTAAAAGCTGTTTAATAAGTACAGAATATCCAGGAGTAGAATCTTCAACTAAATATGTTTTTGATAAATTAGGCATTGAATACACAATTGATCATGACCAATCATGCTGTACAGGATTAGGACATTATAGTGATGTTTTTGATCAAGAGTCCACAACCTTAATAGCTGCCCGTAATTTTGATATAGCTATTAAAAATAATCATCCTAACATTGTTACAATGTGTGCAACATGTTATGCAATAAACAAAAAAGCTGCAAAGCTTTTAAATAATAATGAAAAGATCAGAGAAGAAATAAACACTGTTTTTAAAGAATGTTATGTAGATAGAAAATACGAAGTTGACTCTATTGACCCAACAGAAAATATATTTCATGTTGTTGAGATTATTTACAATAAAAAAGACAAGCTAAAAGATTTGATAAAAATAGAATTATCAGATGATTTGAAAATAGCTACACATCATGCATGCCATTACTGTAAGGTTTTTTATAATGATACAATTGGAGGAGTTAGAGATCCAAATATTTTAGATAAACTTGTTGAATCTTGTAATCTTAAAACAGTTGGATGGTTTAATGAAAAAAGAACAACCTGTGGAGCAGGATTTAGGCAAAGATTTGTAAATAAAGATCTTTCAATGAAAGTAAGTTCTGAAAAATTAATATCACTTAAAGATGTAGATATTCTTATTCACATGTGCCCTAATTGCCATATGCAGTTTGATAGATACCAACCATATATTGCTAAAAAAACAGATAACACATTTAAAACTATGCACATCAATATAATGCAACTAATAGCTATGATGATGGGTGCAGATATCGAAAAAGTTGTAGGATTGCAAACTCACACAATTCCAGTAAATATTAAAGCTATCAAAAATGAAGATAAGTGGAAGAAAATAAATAAAGCAAAAGAAAAATTAGAAAGGAAAAAAGATAAAAAACTATAAATATCAAATTAAATTAGTTTAAAAGGTTTTTTCATGATAAATAAAAAAACAAGCAATAAAGATGATTCAAAATTAAAAATAGGAGTTTTTATCTGTAGATGTGGTGGAAATATATCTGACACTGTAGACATCGAAAAGGTAAAAAGTAATATAGATGCAGAAGTTGTAGAGGAATTTGAAAATCTTTGTTCAATTAATGGTAAAAAGAATATAAGAGACAATATACTTAATAACAAGTTAGATCGTGTTGTTATAGCTTCTTGTTCACCTATTTCTCATGAAAAAATATTTCAAGATTATGTTAAACCATTAAATCCTTACTTAATGGATATGGCAAATTTAAGAGAACAGTGCTCATGGGTTCATGATAAAGATAAAAGTACTGCTAAAGCTATTACACTTATTAATGCATCAATTGAGAAAGTTAAAAAATCACATCCTGTAAACCCTATTGTATGTCAAATTCCTGAAAGTGTTGCCATAATTGGAGGAGGAATTTCTGGAATAAGTGCTGCGCTTTCAATAGCTAAAACTGATGTTAAAACATACATTATCGAAGAAAAAGCTACTATTGGCGGAAATATGGTGAAAATAGGTAAGGTTTTCTCACCAGTGAAAATAGCTGAAGAGTGTAGTTTATGTTTACTTAATCCACTTATTAATGAAACAGTATGGGAAGATAATATCGAAATATTAACTAAAACAAAAGTTATAAGTGGAAGTAGAAAGTCTGGAACATTTAGCTTACTTCTTGAGAAAAGTCCAAGATATATTGATGATGCATTATGTATTGCCTGTGGTAAATGTAATGAAGTTTGTCCTGTTAAAGTTTTAGATGACTTTAATGAAAATATGTCATACAGAAAAGCTATTTACAAGCCATTTTCTCAAAGTTATCCTGATGCATACACTATTGACATGGAAAACTGTAAAAAGTGTGGTAACTGTGTTAAAATATGTAAAATGAATGCAATTAACTTAGAAGAAGAGAAAGAGCTTATACCTCTTAATGTAGGTTCAGTTATTTTAGCTACAGGTCATAAATTATTCAATCCCAAAGCTAGACCAGAGTATGGTTATGAACGATATGATGAGGTTATTACACAAAACGAACTTGCAAGGATTATGGGAGTTAATGGACCAACTAAGGGGGAGTTGAAAATTCCAGGGTCAAAAAAAGCTCCAAAAAGAATTGTAATGGTTCAATGTGTAGGTTCTCGTGATGAGAAACCTAATGCCCACAAGTACTGTTCTAAAGTATGTTGTATGGTTGCTTTAAAAAATGCTAATATTATTAAACATAAATATCCTGATACCGATGTTATAATCTGTTATACTGATATGAGAACAACAGGAATGTATGAAAAATACTATAAACACTGCCAAGATAATGGAATTAGACTTATAAGAGGAAGACCTGGAGAAATCATTAAAAATCAAGAAGATAATCTTGTTGTTAAAGTAGAAGACACCCTTACAAGAGAATTTGTTGAAATTGAAACAGACATGGTTGTTTTATCATTAGCTATTGAATCTTCAGATGGAACAAGAGAAATAGCTAAACAATTAGATATTGGATTAACTGAAGATTTCTTTGTAAAAGAAGCCCATCCAAAAATAAAGCCAGTTGCAACAGATGTTAAAGGAGCATTTGTATGCGGAACAGCCCAAGGACCAAAAGATATTACAGAAAGTATTATGCAGGCAAATGCATCAGCAGCAAAAGTATTTGAATTAATACATAAAGGTATTGAAATTGAACCATTTATTGCTGAAATTGACTATGAACTATGTAATAATTGTAAAGAATGTATAAGCAGATGTAAACACAAATCAATATACATTGAAGATAAAGAAATATTTATAGATCCAATGTCATGTTCTGGTTGTGGAGAATGCTTAAGTGTGTGCAAACAATCAGCTATTACAATACAAGGAAATATTAATGAAAAGATTTATGCTACAATCAAAGGCATGCTAAAAAACAAACAGAAAGGTGAAAAGAAAATCATTGTTTTCCTTGATCAAATAGGATATACTGCTGCAGATAATATTGGAATAAACAGACTGCAGTACCCAGAATCTATTCACATCATCAAAGTTCACTCAGTAAACAGAGTAACTCCAGATCATATTATCTATGCACTTAAAAATGGAGCAGAGGGAGTATTCATAGGAGAATATCCTGGAGATTTAATGTATGATAAAGTAGAGAAAAAAATAAATAAACTTAAAAAGTATGCAGAAAAACAAGGAATCAACCCAGATAGAATCCAATTTTCAAAAGTATATATTCCTTATTTCACAGGTCTTGCTCAAAAATTCAAAATATTTGATGAAAAAATTAATTCAATATCAAATTAATAATAAAAGACAAGCTAATTGTCATATTCAAATTAATAGAAGATTTAAATGTATAACAAAAAAATAGAAATTGATGAAACCATAATGAAAATAACAAGTGATACAAATCCAGATTTTCTTGAAAATTATGTGTCTAATGAAAGAGACCTGTTAAAAGATTATTGTAGAAATAATAATGAGTTTCTTGAATCACACAGCCCAATAAAGTTTGAAAAAGGACCAAAAATAGCTAAAATAATGGATGATGCAAGTAAAATAGCCAATATTGGACCAATGGGTGCTGTTGCAGGAACGTTTTCAGAGATTACACTTAATCAATTAATTGAAAAAGGTTCTAGCTATTCAATTGTTAATAATGGTGGAGACATAGCCTTTATAAACAAAGATAAAGATAAGTCAGTGATTTGTGGAATATATGCTGGAAACTCAAATATTTCAGGAAAAATTGCTTTTAAATTTAAATCTTCAAAAAAATCCTATGGATTATGTACATCTTCTGGAACAGTTGGATATTCTTTTAGTTATGGAAGAGCAGATGCAGTTTCAATTATTGCAGAAAGAGCAAGCATTGCAGACACTCTTGCAACATCAATAGCAAATGCCGTGAAAGGACCTGATGACAGCAATGCAGTTGAAAAAGGACTGGAAAAAGCCGAAAACTATAAAGAACATTTTATAGGAGGTATTATAATAGTGAATGATTCCATAGGAACCATAGGAAAACCACCAGAAATAATAGCTATTGAAAAAGGAGACCTTGATGAATATTATCAGGATACTATTAGTTAGTTGAACTGAAAACTGTTTAAATTCAATAATTATTATTTAATTGTTAATAAATCCTACCTAATTATTTATTAGACATGTTATTATATAGAAAACTGCAAAAATGTAAAATTAGGAGAAGAAAAATGTGAAATTATTATGGACCAATCACCAAAATTTTTATTTGAAGTTAAAAAACTAGTAAAATTAAGAAACAGTAATCCTACTTATAAATGTTACTTCTTTTACCTATTTGTAAAATTAGAATTCTTTTAGGATCCATTGAAAAGAGAATATCAAATATTATTCTATAATCTCCTTTTCTTTTTCTTCTGTATCCTTTAAAGCTATGTTTAAGAAGTTTAGAATTGTAAGGATCCTCTTTAATTTCATGTACTCCTTCCCATATCATTTCGAAAGATTTAATATCTTTTTTAGCCTTTTTTAGCTAATTTTTTAAGATATTTGTCTACTTCTGGAACAATACGAATTTTATACTCTGTATCTTTTTTCAAGTGTTTCAAAATCTCCTTCAATGTAATTACCATTTTTAGCTTCTTGAGATAACCTATCAAGCTCTTTAAATACTTCACAATCTTCTTGTTTAGCAAATTCAACAGCTTCTAATAGAATATCATTTACTAATTGATTTTCATTAGTATTCCTGTCTTTAGCTATTTCAATTATATCTTTAAGAATATTTTCTTTGATTGTTATAGTAGGCAATGTTTTTCACATCCAAATTTAATATATTATACAAATATTATATGAATTTATAAATATTTATGTTCTTTGGTGATAATATTAAATAAAATTGCAAACTAAATATTATTTGGCAGTATTTATTTATTTCTATGCTAAAATGGAAGTATTATAAATTATAAAGAATATCCTATCTTACAATATGTTTGGTAATAATTTTAGATAAATACTCAGCATATATAATACAAGGAAAAAATGGAGGTACAATAGAGTACAATAGAAATTTTATATTTATTACTAAATAGGAACATATAATCAATATTTACTGATCTGTACAAGTAAAAGTAAACCAAACCAAAATTAATCATTAAAATTGATTATTCCTCCAAAAAGGATACGGTGTGAATTTAATATTATACTTTCCCAATTTTTAAAGAAAATAAGAAAAATTAACAAAAAATAAAAGACTAGTAAAACTAAGAGATTAAGAGATATTATTCTCCCAAAATTAATGTCTGGGGAAGTTGATGTTTCTAAAGTTGAATTATGAAAATTTTAAGATATATGAAATAATGATCGTGTAAATATTTTATACAATAAAATTATTATGAAAAACAAAGCGATTACTGTATAAACATTTTATACAATAAAATTATTATGAAAAATAATTAATTTAAATTAATTTAATTAAACTAGTCATAAAATAAATAAAAGGAAGAAAATAAATGTTAGATAGTACAGAATCCATTTATAAAGGGATTAAAAATGCTGGAATTAATTTTATCGTAAGCGTTCCCTGTGTTAACTTAAAAAAACTTCTTGAAAAAATAAATAATGACTCTGAGATTACTCATGTTCCTGTGACTCGTGAAGAAGAAGGTTTAGGGATATGTGCTGGAGCATATCTTGCTGGTAAAAAAATAGCTATATTAATGCAGAATTCAGGACTTGGAAACTCAATTAATGCTTTAACATCATTATATGAATTATATTCATTTCCACTTATCATGATAATTAGTCACAGAGGAACAAAAGGAGAACCAATCATTGGACAAGTTCCTATGGGTAAAGCAACCCCTAATTTATTTGAAGGATTAGGTATAGATTATAAAAGGATAGAAAAGATTGAAAAAGCTGAAAAAGCTGTAAGTGAATCTTGGAAGAAGTCAGAAAGTCTTAAAAAGCCAATTGCTCTACTATTTGATATAAATTACTGGTAAAAATATTAGGAAGTATTAATTATGGAAAGGTACGATGCTATAAAAGAAATTGCAAAAAATTTAACAGATGAACTTGTAATAGCTAATATTGGATTTCCATCACGAGAATTATATGAAATTAAAGATAGAGCAGAAAATTTCTACATGTTAGGTTCAATGGGACTTGCCTCCTCAATTGGACTTGGACTTGGACTTTCCCAAGATAAGAAAGTAATTGTTCTTGATGGTGATGGATCAATATTGATGAATTTAGGTTCACTTGTTACAATATTTAACCAAAATCCATCAAATTTTATTTTAATAGCTTTAGATAATTCTGCTTATGGATCAACTGGAAATCAAGAAACATACTGTAAAAACACAGATTTACTTAAAATAGCTAAATCAATAGGATTTAAAAAAGCATTTAATTTTAAAGATATTGATTTTAAAGAAATATTATCAGAAGATATTGAAGAACCTATTTTTATACATTTTAAAATAAATCCTGGAAATGCAGATGTAGGTATAATCGATTTAACACCTGATAAAATAAAAAATCGTTTTAAAGAAATTGTTAATAAGTAATTAAATAGTGATGATATGTAAACCATTTCAAAATTAAAATAATTATTTAATAATTATTTAATAGCTAGTTTTTTAATTATTTAGATTAAATACATCACTTAATAACTATAACAATAGTTATATATTATTAATATAATATAATTAACATGATTAATTAAAAATAATCAATTGAATATTAAGTAGTACTATTGAAATTTTTATAAGAATTTTATTAGAATTAAAATATAATATAAAATTATAAATAATTAATTTAAAAGTGATTTATATGGATAAAAAAATTATTGCGATAATTGCATTAATAGTTATTATAATTGTAGGAGCAGGAGCTTACTTCTCTCTTGGAGGATCCAACTCTTCTTCTAATGTTGTTAGTATTGGATACATGCCTTCTGATCATCATGCAGCATTACTTATAGCTAATGCAACCAATCAATTTGAAGATAAAGGAATTAAAGTAAATCTTGTCCAATTTAACAATGGTGGAGATTTAATGGCAGCTATGGCAAGTGGAGATCTTGATGTAGGTTATGTAGGAATAACTCCAGCATTGTCTTCAATAGCTAAAGGAGTTCCTGTAAAAGTAATTTCATCAGTTCAAAATGAAGGAAGTGGAATTGTTGTTTCTAACGAATCTAAAATTTCTGATATTGCAGGATTAAAAGGAAAACAAGTAGCAACTCCAGGTGCAAGTTCTATACAGTACATGCTTCTTTTATATGCTCTTGAAAAAAATGGTTTGAAAAAAGAAGATCTTTCAATTTCTGATATGAAAGTTGCATCTATGGTAGATGCTTTAAAAACCAAAAAGATTGATGGTATTGTTTCCTATGAACCTTATGTAACTCAACCTGTTGAAACTGGAATTGGAAAAGAAATTGCATCATCTGAAGATATCCTCCCAGGACACCCATGTTGTGTAATAGTTGCAAGAGAAGATTTCATTAAAAACAATGAAAACCAAACCAAAGCTATTTTAGATATACATGAAAATGCAACAAAATACATTAAAGAAAACCCTGAAGAAGCTGTAAAACTCTTACCTTCAGACTTATTCAAAGAAAACATTGAAAAGAATGCTATTAAAAACATTAAATTCACTTCAGGCATAGATGATTCCTATGTTAATAAAGTGTTAGACTTTATGAATATTGAAATTGACATGGGATTACTCAAAAAACCATTAACTCAAGCACAAATATTCCAAAAAGTTTAAATTTGAAAAATAGATATTGAAATTGATTATAGCTATTGAATTATAAATTTAATAGCTATTTATTTTTATTTTACAATTTGTTAATATATCAAGACATTATCTACTTAATTATTACTTTTAATACCTTTTAATACTATTTTTATTTATTTTTATGCCACTGTAATTTAGGAGTGGTTTTCATTTCAAAAATTATTTTTAAATGGAAAAAGTGCCATATCATATACATATCCTGATTTTTTTAAGAATGGTTTTGATTTTTTCCATTGAAAATCCCATGAGGATTCGCATTTAATGTTTCTTTATTTGTTCTATTTTATTGATTTTTTCTTTATTTTTTGTGTTTTTATGTGAGTTTTTTTTAATATTTTGTTGGTTTTGTTGAATTGTTTTTAGTTGTTCTTATTGTTTTTGGTTTGTTTAATTTTATGT
>NZ_LWMT01000231.1 GCF_001639265.1 Methanobrevibacter filiformis | reverse complement strand
AAAGATAAATCACTTAAAACCCAATAAACTAAATAATAATCCTTATTTTAACTTAATATTGCTTTATCATCACAATATAAGCCAATAATTATCAATTAACTAATCAATGAATTATGGAAGATCTCCTATAAAACCACCTATTTAACATAGCTGTTAATATGAAGATCTTTATATTGTTTTATATATAATTAATAGTATTTAAAATTATTTACATTTAATTAATTTTATGCATAGTTACAGTTTATAAAAATTACTTTAAAATGTTAAATGCTAAATTAACACTGATTTCGAAAAAAATAAAAAATTTTTTCAAAATCCTTTTTGAAGCCATAAAAACTGATTTAGGTACTTATGGGAGATTTTGCAAAATTTTCTATTTTGCGAAATCAGTGTATAAAAATTAATTTAAATTGATTCCCTATTTTCTGTTTTTATTTCTTTTTCTTCTTTGTAGGATTTAATTACTGCATAAGTTATTCCTAAAATAAGTGGTCCTATTATAAACCCAGTTACTCCAAGAACTAGTGGTCCTGCTAAAAAGCCTATTAATAATATTAAAGGATGAATATCTGCATATCTTGTTGAGAGTTGTGGTCTAATATACATATCACTTAAACTAATCCCAAAACCGAAGAATAAAACAATAGCTGCTCTTAAATAATTATATGATAACAAATCAGATATACAAAGAGCTAAATAGATTGGCCATGGTCCCAAAATTGGAATAAGTTGGAAAACCCCTGTTAAAATTCCAAAAAATAATGCATAATCATAACCTAAAATTTGATAACCAATAAATGCAATTATTCCAATTATAATTCCTGTTAAGAAATGACCATAGAATATACTTTTTAAAACTATTTTAATCTCTTTAATCATCCTAAAGAAGTAATCATGACTTTCATCTGGAATAAAGGAAATCAAATAGTCATTAAGCTTATGTCCATCTCTTGTAAAGTAAAATACTGATGCTACTAGAATAAATAACTGCAAAGAAACTTCTGGTAGTGATTTAAGAATATCTATTAAATAATTAAAAACTATTTTTAAAACTTCTTTAATTACAGAATTTAAGTTAGAAACTATTTCATTTGCATAATTTTGCATTTCAACAGGTAAATAAGGAGATATTATGTCTGTTTGGTTAAATGTCATGTTTGTAACTAATCCTTGATTAGTACTTATAAATGAAAAAGCAAAATCTCCAATTACAAATAAACAGTAGACAAATATCAAAATTAATGGGATTACAACCAATATAATAGCTAAAATAATTGAAATTGAGGAATATTTAATTTTTCCTTGAATTTTGTTAGAAATAGGTCTAAGACCAAAAGCTATTATTGCTCCAAGTAAAATCATGTTAACAACTGGAGTAAGTATAAAAAAGGATATAATCACGAGAACAGCGATGACAATTAAAGGTGAGTTTAAATTATTTTTTATTGTTTCTTTCATATGATATCAACCAATTATAAATACAATATCAAAATAGCTATTAAAAGATTATTAAAACCAAAAACACTATTACATTAATATTATCAGTGATATGAGTATTAATATTATTTTAATAAAAATTATTATTAGTTATTTAAATATTTATATAAATATATAAAAATATATTGATTACATATATAGTAATACTTTTAAATTAAAAATTAATAATTAAGTTATGATAAAATTATAGAAATTAATAATTAACTATATACTTTTAAAATTAAAAATAAAAAGGAAAATAACTGATTATAAATAATGTTTAACACCAGAAGCATCTCTATGATACTTTCCAAACTCAATAATTTGTTTTATTTGGTCTGATGTGAAAATAGGTCCTTCTATGCAAACTCTCCAACCAGTATTATCTAAACAGCATTGCCCACATATACCCATGGCACATTTCATGTACCTCTCCATGGAATATTCTGCAAGTATGGAAGCATCTTCAAGTATATTAAATATTCCTTTCATCATTATCTCAGGACCACATACAACTGCCATATCATAACAGCTATCTTCAAGAATATTGATAGTTCGATGAGTTGCATATCCTTCAAATCCACATGTTCCATCATCAGTGCAAGTGAAAATATTAGCTCCACAATTATCTAAGCGATTAGTGAACAATAGCTCATCCTTAGTTATTGAAGCTGAAATTACATCTATCTCTTTTCCTTTTTCTCTTGCATACTCAACAAAAGTAGATATTGGTGCCATACCTACTCCACCACCAATAGCTAGAATTTTATTACCATTAATAGAGAAATTATTCCCATAGGGTCCCCTAAGTCCTAATTTATCTCCAATCTCTAAGTTATGGATATGGTTTGTAAATTCACCAACATTTTTAATAGTTATTCCAATTTCATTATTATTAATACCTATTTTTGAAATAGACATTGGTTTTTCATCTTGTTTCCCATTAAAACTCCAAACCATCATGAATTGACCAGGTTTAGGGATTCTACCCTCTTCCATATCCCAATCAAAAATAAATGTTTTGATAGTATCTGTTTCAATTATAATATCCTTAATTTCTGATATTTCATATTCATTGATTGATTTAGCCACAATTAAACCTCCTAAAAACAACTATGATAATAATTAAACACTATATATCAATTATGTACTAATCACTATGTATTAACCAATATGTGTCAATTTCTATGTGCAATTCCTATCATTTCTTTAATTGATGAAAAGTCACTTGATTTTATAAAATCTCCCAAATCATTGTTAATTTTGTTAAATATAGAAGGTCCATCATAAAGAATTGAGGTTCCAATCTGAACAGCACTTGAACCAGCATATAAAAATTCTATTACATCAGCATAATTTCTTATTCCGCCTACACCAATTATTGGGATATTAACACTTTCATAAACGTTATAAACATGTTTAAGTGCAATTGGTTTAATAGCTGGACCAGACATTCCACCAAACTTATTATGAAGTATTGGGCGACCTGTTGTAATGTCTATTTTCATTCCAGGACCAAGTGAATTAATTAATGTTAAAGCGTCAGCTCCACCATTTTCTGCAGAAATAGCTATTTCCCCAATATCTGTAACATTTGGAGTTAATTTAGCTATTATTGGAATTTTTACACTATTTTTAACTTTGCTCACTATTTTATAAGTTAAATTAGGGTCTTGACCAATAGCTGCACCACAGCCTTTCATTGCATGAGGGCAAGAAATGTTTAATTCGATCATATCAACTAAATCTTCAATTTCAGATGATACAAAGGAAAATTCTTCGGGATTTGATCCATAAATAGAAGCAATAGCTATTTTACCATTATTTTTAGTATTTCCATTTACATCTTTATTTATTTTTTTCAATTCTTCTTTAAATGATTCAACTCCTGGAGAAGACAAACCTATAGCGTTTATTATTCCTCCAGTAACCTCTACAGTTGTTGGATTATTGTAACCTTTATTTGCCTCTTTTGAAAAGGACTTTGTAACTACACCTGCTGCTCCAGATTCGAGTATCCAGTTCATAGAAGATGCATTACTTCCCATAACCCCTGCAGCAAGAAGTAAAGGATTATTCAGTCGATGTCCACATAATTTTGTTTTTAGCATAAATCAACCTCTAAATTTAATAACCATTAAATTATGTTCAATAGCTATTAAAGTAAATTTTAATTAATTATGTTTATGAATTATGTAAGATTTATACATTATGTAAAACAATGAGAAAATATGCAATATTATATCACATCATGTATTGGAGGATTCATTGGATATGATGAGGACATGAATATCATTGAATATGAATTGTTTAATAAGGAATCTATACCTTTAAAAATGATTAAAATCAGAAATAAAGAATTTGTAGATGAAGAAATTAATATTATTAATAAAATTATTGATAAATTTAATAATAACACTATTGATAATATTGAGAACGATATTATTGATAGTATTAATGATGATACTACCGATAATATTGAGAACGATATTATTGATAGTATTAATGATGATACTACCGATAGTATTAATATTGAATCAAATAAAAGACTTTCTGATTATAAAAGATTTGAAGATAACGATAAAATTAACACAACTATTAAAAACAAAGGTGGAGAATATCTTAGATCTAATTTAAATAATGAATTAATAGCTATTGGTTTTGCAAATAAAGAAGAAATAAATTCAGAAATAGGTAAACAGTGTAACAAAATAGCTATTTTAGAAATGAAAGAATCATCAAAAGAAGAAGACAAACTACTTATTCAAAGTATTAATAGTTTAGAGGAAATTGATGAATCTATAAGTAAATTAGTTGAAAGAATCAGAGAATGGTATGCAATTTACTTTCCTGAACTCGAAATAGTTAATAATAACGATGTATATGTTAGATTAATCTCTGATTTTGGAAATAGAGACGAAATCATTGAAAAAAGGATTGAAGAACTTAATATTGATATAGCTATTAGTAATGGTGCTGAAATTGAAGAAGAAGACCTTGAGATGATTGTAGAATTTGCAAAATCTATTAGAAGTCTTCAAATATCAAGAAAAAATATTGAAAATTATATTGATATGAAAATGGGAAAAGTTGCTCCAAATTTAAAGAATTTAGTTGGTTCTTCACTTGGTGCTAAACTTATTGCTCATGTTGGAAGCATTAAAAAGCTTGCAGCCTATCCTTCAGGAACTGTTCAAATAATGGGTGCAGAAAAAGCATTATTTAGACATCTAAAAACTGGAGAAAACCCACCTAAACATGGACTAATATTCCAACACCCTGAAGTTCGAGGAGCAAAATGGTGGGTTCGTGGGAAAATAGCTAGAACATTAGCACTTAAAATATCATTAGCAGTCCGAAAAGATGTATTCAGTGGAGATATAGATCCTAATTTATATGATAGTTTTATAGAAAAAGTTGAAAAAATTAACAGAGAAAATCCAATTAACACAAAAACAAGCAAAAGAAGACAAGAAGAAAGAGGAAACTTCGATAATAGCTATAAAAAAGATAAAACAAGAAACAAAAAAGATAAAAAAAATAGAAAAAATAAGAAGAACAAATATAAGAAGATTCATTATTAGGACAACAGAGATAAGTTAATTAATAAATCATTGTTAAATAAAAACATTGTTAATAGATGTTAATAGATAAACATTGGAGAAATGAAAATGGATGTTTATATTAAAGAAGAGCAAATAGCTACTAAAAATCTTGTTCCTACTGTTAAAGTTTACGGTGAGAAGTTAATAACTGAAAAAGAAATTGTTGAAGGCGGAAATGAAGAAAAAATTGAGTATAGAATTTGGAACCCTCATCGTTCAAAACTTGCTGCTGCACTTCTTAATGGATTAAGTAAAGCTAAAATTGAGGATAATTATAAAATACTTTACCTTGGAGCATCAACAGGAACAACAGTCTCCCATATATCAGATATTGTTAAAAAAGGACTTGTTTATGCAGTTGAATTTTCACCTGTAAGTATGAGAAAGTTAACTAGATTAAGTGAAAACAGAACAAATATTGCCCCAATTTTGTCAGATGCAACAAAACCAAAACAATACCTTAATTTAGTTGAAAAAGTAGATTTCATTTACTGTGATGTTGCTCAACCAAATCAAAGTGAGCTATTTATGAATAATATTGATTTTTTCCTGAAAAAAGACGGTCAAAGTATTATAATGATAAAATCAAGAAGTATTGATGTTAATCAGAAGCCACAGAAGATTTTTAAGCAAGAGGAAAAAAAGTTAAAAGAACATGGGTTTCAGATCATTGAAAAAGTCAAGCTTGAACCTTATGAAAAAGATCATATTTGTTTCCTTGTTGAGAAATCATTTTAATAGCTAAAAATGAAATCAAATCAAAAAAATAGGTAAAAATAAAAAAATTTTAAAAAGTCTTAAAAATAGCTATTAAAACAAATAAAGGTTTAAAAATATCATATTATTTAAATAGCTATTGAAAATAAATTTAATTTTACTATTAACTTACAAAATTTATTTTAAAAATATATTATTAATTTTAAAAATTAATATAGTTATTTAAAGAACAAATATTAATTTAAGTTTTTAAAAAGAGTTAAAAAGACATTAATTTTAAATCAAAAAATAGTTAGTAAGATGAATTTAGATTAAAAATAATTACTAAGATGACATATAATTTAAGATAAAAACTTAACCTAATGTTTCTCAATAATTATACTTTATACACTACATATTATAATAGCTATTTTTTATGATATTCATCATGATTAAATATATTAATTTAAACATGATAGCTACTGAGAAAAAATTCATTAGTTAATATAATATTAAAATCTTAGCCATAATTAGATAAAGATTATAGTAAATATTAAGTTAAAGAATAGATAGTACATCTAAATTTTTTTCATAAATTTGATTATGGAAATTTTAAAAATTACATTAGCAAAAAGGTTAGTGAGATAAAATATAATGAAAAATTTTAGCTTAACTAAAGGGTTATACTTATATTAAAAACCATAGCTGAAGATTAAAAAATACTATAAAATACCCAAAAAAGTATTACTCATGAAACCTTTATATGGTATGAAAGCAATATATATGTTTGCTAATGCAATGTATGAAAAAGTTCATGTCATGTCCTCTAGGGTATTTCACACTCATATTACACTCCACATTGGTAATTCCTAGAGGATTGAACTTATTCTTTGAAGAAAAAGCATTATTCTTATTTTTACTAATTTTAAAATAATTCTCAATACTAATTTTAAAAATATTTCTAAAAAAACTAAATTTTCAAAATTTTAATAAAATCTTGAAAAAAGTATTACTCAATAATAGTTATTTTGGTAATAAAAATTATAAATTATCTCCAAAAATGCAATTGATATTATAGGATACTCATTATAGAAATTAGATAGATTATGAAAATAATATATTAAGTTTTATCTCTTAACCTATCAAAAACTATTTTTGAAATCTCTTTTTTAGATCTAATTGATATTTTTTCAGTATTTTCTTTGTCTATTAAAATTATTTCATTATTATCTGAACCAAACTCACATCCATCTATTCCAACATCATTAGCTATTACTAAATCAGTTCCAGCACTTTCAATTTGTTTAATTCCTTCATCAATTATTTCTTTCTCAGAAATATTATATTCTGCCTTAAATCCAACAAGAAAGATATTAGGATTAATATCTTTTATTGTTCTAATTATTTTCTCTGTTGGTTTGAAATCTAATGAAAGATCTAATGAAGAAGATATTTTAGATTCAATTTTGCTAATTGGCTCAAAGTCAGACACTGCAGCAGTAGCAATGAATATATCATAATCATTTACAATATCTTTAGTTACATCATTCATCTGCTTACTAGATAAAACATTAGTTTTAGCTATTTGACTTGGAATATCAACACTAACAGTTCCTACAATAAGCTTTAAATTAGCTCCACGACAATAAGATTCTTTTGCAAGTTCCAATCCCATTTTACCAGAAGACCTATTATTAATTCCACGAATTGGATCAATAGCTTCAAATGTTCCTCCAAGGGTGATTAAAACATTTTTACCTAAAAAATCAGCTTGATCATTATGAATATTAGCTATTCTAATGGATTCTAAAACTATATCATTAATATCTGGAAATTTAGCCTTTCCTTCACTCATCTTAGGATCAACAAAATATACATTATTCTCTTGTTTAGTTTTATCAATATTTTCACTAATAGCTGAATACATTGAATCATGCATTGATGGAACAAATAATATAGGAGTATCATGCCCTTGAGCTGTGATAAGAAGAGAGCTTATAGAATTATCAGCTATTTTATATGTAAATTTACTTATAGTATTTGCTGTTGCTGGAGCAACTAAAATAAGATCAGCTTGAGCATATTTAACATGCTCTATTTTACCAGTGAGATCCAAAACAACATCAGAACCTGTTGCAAATTCCATAGCATTTGGATGTATAATTTTACAAGCTTCATCGCTCATAAAACATTTAACATTGATTCCAACACGTTTCAAAGCTCTTGCTAGTTTTATTGACTCAATAGCTGCTATACTACCTGTAACACACAATATTATTTCCATTAGATCCCCATTTTAATATGATTAATTAATAATAATTAAGTTAGTATTTCTTCATTGTTAAATAATTGCTTTAAAAATAGCTATTAAAAATAAATTTTAGAAAGAATATTAAAAATAATAAAATAAGTAATAAAAAAATAAATATTCAAAGAGATTTTGGAAAATCTTCGATTTTCCGAAATCAACATTATTAAAAATATTTTAGAAAGAATATTAAAAATAATAAAACAAGTAATAAAAAAATAAATATTCAAAGAGATTTTGGAAAATCTTCGATTTTCCGAAATCAACATTATTAAAAATATTTTAGAAAGAATATTAAAAATAATAAAATAAGTAATAAAAAAATAAATATTCAAAGAGATTTTGGAAAATCTTCGATTTTCCGAAATCAATATTATTAATTAAGTTTGAAAGTACTAAGTATGTAATTTAAATACTTTTCCTGACTTTCATATTTACCTTTAGAGGTAGTAAATAATATAACATATACTTCTTGGTCTTTTTGAATCCAAACAGCTTTACATTGTTTAGCTTCAGCTGAGTTGATACTGTAAACACATTCAGAAGCATTGTAGTCACCAATAGTTAAATTCCCCTCAGATATGAGCTCATAATCAGGGTTTGAAAATAACTTACTATATGTTTCATTGTAAAATTGATTAAATGACATTGTTAGGTTTTGTTTCTCTACAACAACAGTGGTTCCAGCAAATCCAGTTAAATTGTTTTTAGATGCAGGATCTGCAACAGCTGCTATTGTCCCGTCAACAGTAGATTTTGCAATATCCCATTGACCAGGATATTTAAAGAAAACACCATTAGCAGAAAATGTTTTAGGTTCATCTGTATTATTAGAATCATTAGAAATACATCCAGATACTAAAATAACACCCATAACAATTATAATTCCTAAAATTGTTTTTTTCATTTCAATTCACCTTATATAACTTTAGAAAAATATTTTGTAATTAATAGATTGTATTTGATTTAATTTCAGTCCTAATCCTGTGTTATTTAATGAATCTTTAACCTGAACTTGTTTTCTTAGAACCTGAAGAAGATCCACTATTGGAATTAGACTTAGAGCTGGATTTACTAGATGTATCACTTGAGCTTGAAGAACCCTTACTAGATGAACCACTTGAACTTGAAGAACCCTTACTAGATGAATCACTATTTAAAGATTTAGAACTATTAGATGACACTTTATTTGAAGATTTAGAACTTGAGGAACTATCAGATGAGCTATTTGCTGAACTAATTGATTTGTTAGATTTATTAAGTGCAGTTTCATTAATAGTTGCATTTAAAGGTGGAAATGCAGAATCACTAACTTGAATAACTGAATTATCTCCAGTTCCTTGGAAATTGTTACCAAAGAATCCAAAACTAATTCCTGCAGCAAAAGCTATAACTAAAAATAAAATAGCTATTAATCCATAAGAATATTTGTTCCCACTAAATTTTTTAGAACTGTCATTAACAATATATCTGTCTACAAGGGTTTTATCTTCTTCTTTGCTTCGTTTCCTTTTATAGCTATCTACATAGGTATTTAAAGGTTTATTTTCGATAGATTTTCCCTGCATACCTCTTATTCTGTCTGCAGCATCTAATGTATCTAATTTATCTTTATAACGCTTTGATAAATCATTATATTTTTCTTGAGAGAGTTTCCCACTTTGATAGTCTTTATTTAACTCCTCAATAATCTTTAAAAGCTTCTGCTTATCTTGATTAATAATATCTATCTCCTATAATTATGAATCATCATAATATGAATATTATAATATTCAATAAGTGTATTAATTTAATAATATGTTAATAATATGTTTTAAATTTATATTTACAATAAAACAAAAAGACATAAATTAATAACACAATTATATCATAGTATTAGGATATGAGCCTAATATTTTTATAAATGATGTTTTGGTTTTGATAATATTTAAAATATACTTAATCATTTCATCACTTCGATGCCCTTCAAAATCAACAAAGAAAATATATTTTCCTAGTCCTTTTTTTGAAGGTCTGGATTCTATCTTTGTTAAATTGATTTCATTAGCTGCAAAAATTGATAATACTCCATTCAAGTCCCCTGGTTTATCATCTGAAAGAGAAAATAATATTGAAGTCTTATCATTACCAGTTATTGGATGATCCTCTCGAGATAAAATAACAAAGCGTGTTTCATTATTTTTTAAATCCTGAATATTTGTATCTACAATTTCTAAATCATATAACTCAGCAGCTTTAAGTGTTCCAATAGCTCCAGAATTATTAATTTTTTTAACTGATTTAGCTGCTGCAGCTGTACTTAAAGTGAAATGAGGATTCATATTATTCTTAGTTACATAAGCTTGACATTGAGCAAGTGCTTGAGCATGAGAATAAACATCCACAATGTTTTCCTTTTTAGTTCCCTTACTAGATAGAAGATTTTGATTTATAGGAATAACTCTTTCTCCATAAATTTTAACATTGTTTTTTTGAACTAAAGCATCTAAAGTTGTTCCAACTTGTCCTTCAGTAGAATTTTCAATTGGAACCACACCAAAGTCACACCCATTATTAATTGAATCCATTACAACATCAACTGAACAAAATGCCCTTAAATCGTCTCCTAAAGTAGAGGCTACTTCATGAGTAAATGTTCCTTTAGGACCTAGAAAAGCTATTTTAGGTTTAATACACAATCCCCCTGTTATAAAATAATAGTTAATTTAATCATATGTGCAATATTACAAATAAGAAACAAAGTTTAAAAGGACAAATCGAAGATTTCTCTAAGTTTCATGGTAAAACAAAAGTTTAAAAGAATCAAAGATTTTTCTAACTTAATAAATTAGGTTTGAGCAAAAGCTGTTTCATGAAATAAACATTTCAAAGATAAGAAATGATTTTAATATATCAATACATATGATAATTTATATTTAATAAATATATTAAATTAATAATAATTAAATTTATTGAAAAATAGAAAAAATAATAAAGTTGTTAATACAAATATATTAACCTCCTTTAATAGCTAAACCTTCATAGTACAACTGTTTCATACAAAAAAGGTTCATATTAAATATTAAGTTTTTTAAATTAAAAATAAAGAAAATCAAAGAGACCTAATTGAAAATAATTTTCAATTAACTAAATTTAAAGAATGGAGTAATTAAGAATTCATTTCATGATTATATTAGCTATTCCTACATTAACTATTCCTATATTAGCTATTCCTATTTTATCATAATTTAAAGTGAGGATTTTATTATCTTAATTAAGTCTTAAAGAATTATTAATCCTCTTTCTTCCATTTTAATTCTTGGTTGTACTGTAGCTTAACATAATATTGAGTTAGTATTTATGAATTAGTATTTATATATAAATATTTTATGAATTTTACAATTTTTATATTAGTATTAGTATATTAAATCTATTTATCTTAATATATTATAGCAAAATAAGAAATATTAGAGTATTAATTGATTACAAAATAGTTAGAATCATGAAAATGAATACTGTGATGAATTTCACTCTAAGAACTGAAAAACAGTGAAAGAATAGCACTAAAAAGTCAACTGAAAAGATAATTGTTGAGCTGTCTAAATCCATATAAAAAAATATATAATTAAAAACAATATAAATAGGATTATTTAAATAATTCTTAGCTAAGAATATAGAGATATGTGGGCAATAATGGAGATAATTATGAAAAGAGGAATTATTTCAATTATTTTAGTAGTTTTAATAATATTTTCCTGTAGTGTTTTGATTGATTCAATTAACGCTGCTGATTCTGATAATAGCAGTTCTAATGATATTGATACGAAGATTATTTCTCAAAAAGATGTTGTAAACGCATCTAAAACAGTTTATAAACATATAAACAATAATCAAAAGTTACCTGATAGTGTTATAGTTTCTGGGGAAAAATATTCTACTGCTGAATTTATGTATATGATGTCTAAAACCATTGAAAACAAGTATAATGGAATTAACAGTGCTATTGTTATTAAAAAAAATATTGCAAATCCAAGTAACCCTACTGGTTCCAATATTAATGAAACAATAACTTCTAAATCTATGTACAATTATTCAAAAGCTATTACTACATTTATTAACACAAACAACAGAGCTCCTAATTATGTTAAAACTACACTTGGAAAAATGAGTTACCAAACTACAATATTTGGACTTTCTAAAATTTTAAGTAAAACTACATCTACTGGAAAGTTGCCTTCAAAAATCACTGTTAATGTTTCAAAGAGTAGTCCTGTTAATAACAATGGTTACTCCATTAACTTGTTTAGCGAGTATAAAGGAGATTCCAGGGAAAAATATCTTGTTTCCACTACAAATGCACCTGCAAAAGATAGCTATGTAAAAAATTTAGCTAAAAAACTTACTAAAAAATCTAAAACAACTCTAGAAAAAGCTGAAGCTATTTTTAATTGGGTTAAAACAAATATTAAATATTCAAGATACAGTAATACCAAATATGGAGGTAAAAAAACAATCCTATACCTTAAAGGAAACTGTGTTGACAACACTCATGCAATAGTATCCTTAATGAGAGCCATTGGAATTCCTGCAAGATATGTTAATGGAAGATGCGAATTTACAAAAGGAACATTAGCTAAAGTTACTGTATCCCATGTATGGGGACAAGTTCTTATTAACAACAAATGGTATGTAGTAGATGGAATATACAGTGGTAATAGGCTAGGCTATGTAGCTAATTGGAAAACTGGCTCTTACAGCCTTTATGGAATTTATAATAGCATTTAATCTTAATTAAATAGCTATAACTATCTAATGATTAAAATTAAAAAAAATATTAAAAAATCAAAATTAAGTAATAAAATAAGTTAAATAGTAAAATAAATTTAATAAAAATAAATTAAATAATAAAAAATATAATTAACAAAAATAATACAACAATTAAAAAATAATTACAATTAAAAAAATAATACAACAATTAAGACATTTCTAGTTCTATTATTAAAGAAAGTAGATCGGATTTTGTAATGATACCTACTATTTGACCATTATCATTAGCAACTGGGAAACCATTGAATCCTGACTCTAACATTGCATCAGCTGATTCAGTTATTGTTGCTGTAGTAGGTAATTCTTGAACATTTGATGTCATGACTTCTTCTACTATAATATTTTTTATTTGTGCTTGTTTATGATTATCTGGAACATGTTTTCTAAAAGATATCAACGCTTTTGTAATGTCTTTAGAGGTTAGAATACCTGCAAGTTCATTTTTTTCAGTTACAAGTAATCTACCTATTTGAGAATCCAGAATTATTCTCCTTGCATGAACTAATCGATCTTGTGCTGAAATAGCTATTAAATCTGTACTCATGACCTCTTCAACTAATATTTTGTCATATGGTTTTCCACGACAAGTATCAATAAAGTCTGATTTAGTAACAATCCCAACTATGTCTCCAGAATCAATAATTGGCATTCCACCAATATTATTTTCAATTAATATGTTTGCAGCTTCAACAACAGACATGTCCTCTTCAGCAGTTAAAATATCTTTAACCATCACAGTAGACATGTGAAAATGAGATGATGCTAAATTTCCATATTTAGAAGATCCTAATTTAATAGCTATATCTTTTTCTGTAACTATTCCCACTAATTCCTTTTTATTACTTTTATTAGTGTTAATAACAGGCAAACGAGATATTTTATTCTTTTTCATTAATCTTAATCCATCACAAACATTTTGATCTTTATCTATAACTATTAAATCCTCAGACATTATATTTCTAACTTGCATATCTCTCACCTAAGTATTATTTCAACTTTAATTAAAAATTATAAAGTATTCAAGTAAATAAAATATAGAACATAACTATAGGTTATTAATTATAGATTATTAATTATAGTTACATTGTTGATAATATTTAATTAGATATAAATAGCTTTTAAAATATCTCGTTCTGTTATTATACCTATAAGCTCATTATTTTTAACAACTGGAACTCCTCCAATCCTGTTTTCTTTTAATATCTCACATAAATCTCCTAATCTTGTTAGTGGTTCTATAGTAAAGACTTCTTTTTCCATTATTTCAGTAACTTTATCATTTAAAACATCTAATGCACTATTTGAAGACATATGTTCAAGATATTTGTTATCACCAAAGAATTCAATGATATCTGTAGAAGTTAATATTCCAACTAATTTTTCTTCTCCAGTAGTACTAAATTCAGACTCTTTAGCATAAATTGGGATTCTTCTAAGCTTGTTTCTAACCATTATCTTAGACGCACTTTCAATTGGAGTTCCTGGAGTTGTTATGATTACGTTTTCACTCATGAAATCTTTAACTAATTCGTCAGTTAAAACTCCTGCCATTGCAGATACAAAATCCCTTTCTGTTATTATTCCAACAATTTTTTGATCATCATCCAATACAGGAACTGCCCCTACATTAAATTCTAACATTGTTTTAATTACAGAGTTAATTGAGTCTTTATGTGATGCTGATTTTACATCACGAGTCATTATCTCTTTTACATGTTCATTAATAGCTCCTAAGAAATTATCATGATATTTCCCTTCTATAAGACTAAACTTATCACCCCCACCTAAAAAGTTTAAAATATCCATTGAAGTAAGAATTCCAAGTATTTTACCAGAACCAGAGTCAGTTACAGGAAGTCTTCTAAATTTGTGCTTTAACATTACCTCAGCCGCTTCTTTAATACTTGTGCTTGGAGGTATAGTTATAACTTCTTTCTTAGCTAATGCCATAACATCCCCCTCATGTTCAGATACTTTTGTTTCATGCTCAGCAGAGCCACGACTCATGGACTTTCTCAAATTAATAGCACTTTTATCTTTCATATACACACCTAGTTCCATATTTTTAATTTGTAATACAATGTAAATATTATAGTACATTATACATATTATATTTTAATTAATAATGTAAAGTATCTATATCAAATCTTTAGCCTAATCAAAACAATATAATTTTTCAAAAAAATATTTGTAATAATTTACATCTCTAATAGCTATTTGAAAAGCTATTTAAAACCTATTAAAAAGCTATTTAAAATAGCCATTACAACAATACAAGCTAATAATAGGATTATTCTACATCAAGATATTTATGAACTTGTGGAATCAACAAAACATCCAAATATTTACCAGCTATTTCCAAAAATTTGAATAATTTATCTTTATGATTTTTCCAAGTACCAATAGGACTCGAAGGTTGAATAATAAGTGGAATTTCCTTTGTCTGTAATTTATCTCCAACATCTTTAACTACATTTTCAAAATGACTTAGGTCTGTTGAAGGTAATACCACCAACTTACAATATATATTTATGTTTCTTTCCATTAATATTTTTAATGATTTGATTTCATTTTCAAAAATTTCATCAGTCCAACTGTTTGTAAAATGTTCTTTTAGTTTAATATCAATCGAAACATAGTCTATATTTTTTAAACTATTTAATTCATTTGGAAAAGTACCATTAGTTTCAATTAAGGATTTCATATCTAATTTTTCTAGAAATTCGTTAATAAAATAAACATATAAAAGAGGTTCTCCACCAGTAAACGAAATAGAATGAACATCTGGAGTGATAAGCTCTTTAACCTTATCTACAACCTCATCAACTGATAATATATTGCCATTACTTAAATCACGACTTTCTGGACTATCACAATAGTTACAATTTAAATTACAGCCTGCAAAACGGACAAAAATCTGTCTTCTCCCAATAAGAAGACCTTCACCTTGAATACTTGAAAAAACCTCAACAATAGGAGCATTCATATAACCACCACCAAATAGTTAAACAAAATATTAATTTAAGACACTGATTTCGAAAAAATAAAAAATTTTTTCAAAATCCTTTTGGAACCCATAAAAACTGATTTAAGTACTTATGAGAGATTTTACAAAATTTTCTATTTTGCGAAATCAGTGTATAAATTTAACACTGATTTCGAAAAAATAAAAAATTTTTTCAAAATCCTTTTGGAACCCATAAAAACTGATTTAGGTACTTATGGGAGATTTTACAAAATTTTCTATTTTGCGAAATCAGTGTATAAATTTAACACTGATTTCGAAAAAATAAAAAATTTTTTCAAAATCCTTTTTGAAGCCATGAAAACTGATTTATGTACTTATGGGAGATTTTGCAAAATTTTCTATTTTGCGAAATCAACGTCTAAATATTAATTTAATCCTCAATAACTTTTTTAAAGAAAGCACCTTGACCAATACCTTCATTAACACCAACAGAAACCGAATAAATATCATAATCTTTACTAATTAAATCATTAGCAATTTTATCAGTAAATAATTTAGATAATTCTTCTGCAGAACTATGTTTTAAAGGAAGCAAAACACAATCAACTTTAGGTAACTTATATTCTTTACCTTTAATCTTAAATTCAATATACTTTTTATTTTTAAATGAATTTAGAGACAAGTTATCATTATCAACATCTTTAAACTCAATATAGTGGTTAAAAATAGGGATTAATACCCTATGGTCTAATTTATCACATATTTTACGAGCAGATCCCTTGACATCCTTAAAATCAACTACAAAATTAAATTTCCCAGATTGATTACCAATAATCTCAACATCCACAAAGTAAGAATGACCATGAATATATCCACAAGAGGGATGATTAGGTATTATATGAGCAGATGCAAACCTTAAATTAGCATGAATTCCATTTAAAACTATTTTCATATGTTCAAATCCTTTTAATCAATAAATAGTAATAATTTAACAATGATAAATAATATTGAAAATAATAAATAATGAAAATGATAAATAATATTTAAAATAATAAATAATATTTAACAATTATAACACTGACAAGACTTTTAAAACTTTTGATTTAACTTAATTTTCATGCTTATTGAAAATTGTTTCTAAAATTAAATTCATTAAATATTTAACTATCCTATCTGAGAGATTCAATTTCATAGTCTCTAAATGCAAAACCAATTAAATAATATTGTAATCTGATATATATGAATAAAATATTTTTATCCTTAATTTATGAGATTGCTTTATCTACCAATTAATCTAAAATCCTGTTAAACTATATTTAACTTCAATGATGACTATAATATCTCATTTTTTTTAAGAACTGCATCAAGTCTACCTGTGTATATTATAAAAATGTTATGATTTTAATGATTAATATATTTTCCTGCGAATTTAAGTTTAAAAAACAGGATTAATAGTAATACAAAAATTAAATATGTAATGATTAGTTATGAATAGCTATAGCTATCTAAAAAACATTAGTTTTGCTTATATCTAATTCAATAGAATTTAATTCATTAATATAGCTATTTACAACATTAGCAATGAAATCTAAAATATTATTTTCCGTAAATATTTCGCTATTTTCGCCATTACAAATCTCAAATAATCCTATTGTTTCAACATCATCAGGAGTTCCTTTACTATATATATTTATCCCAAAGTGTATTTTCATAGAACTAATAGATGTTGTTGCAATCGAAACTGTAAGTTTCTTTGAATCTATGTAAATATCGTCTCCTTCTCGTTTTGAAATTATTCCATAATCTGATAATAATTCTTTTAAAATCATTACTAAAATCCTTTGACGATGATAAATTAGTCTTAAATTTGCTGGCTGAGTATCAAAATGTTCAATTATAAAATGAATCATTGATTCAGATTTTATTTCAAGTCCAACATCTTCAAAATCCTTTAAATTATCTGATTTTATATTCATTGACCCTATCCATGATATAACAGAGGAACCTTTAAGTTGTAATTTTCTAAATGCCCATGAAGGATCAATTTGACTGCCATCATATTCAAAATTATTATCTAAATGTTTATATTTTATTTCCATAATATTCTCCTAAAGATAGACATTTTGCACTAATTAATAATATTAAACTAATTACAATATTTTAAACTAATTAAGATATTAGAAGTTTGTAGATATAAATTCTATTACTCACAATATAAAAATTATTCTCAAAAAATACATTTGAAACAAAACTTACAACAAATTATTAAATAGCTAAGATATAACTATTAACAATAAGGAGACCTTTTATGAAAGTTCGGACAAGGGATTTTATATACACAAAAGATGATTTATACTTTGCAACAACTAATTACATTCATCCAGAGAATAGATTCATTGCATTTTTAAGATATATTCCTAATGAAAATGGCGACAGGGAGAAAAATGGCAAAAAATATTCAAAAGTTGATTCAAGCCAAGCTTACAAATATTTAAGAGAAAAACATCCAGAATACTTATATTTCTGCAATATTACAAATGTTGAAATGATGGGAGTACCTCACACAAAAATTCAAGATATTATTAAACCTGAAAACAGATTAAAAAAGATACTTGAAGAAGAAAGAGGAGAAACAGATGAATTAAAAGGAAAATTAATTGATTTAGCTAAATTCTTCCATTATAAAGCAGGAATAGATTATAATGATTTAGGAATATCTGGATCTATACTTCCAAATCTTCAAAAAAGAGATATTTCTGATTTGGATTTTGTGGTTTATGGTCTTGAAAATCATAGAATAGCTATTAAAACATTTAAACAATTTAAAGACACAGAAGTCTACATTGAAGAAATAGACAAAAATATCACTTTAAATAGTATTGATAATAGTTATTGGGATAAATTATATAATAAAAGAATAAAAGACTCAAGTTTAACAAAAGAAGAGTTTTCATGGTATGAAAATAGGAAAAACAATCGTGGAGTCATTGATAACACCTTATTCGACATTCTTGCAACAAAAAATTGGTCTGAAATCACAGGAAAATGGGGAGATACAAAATATACTCCACTTGGAATAGCTAAAATAGAAGCAAAAGTAAAAAATTCAATTGGAGCATATGATAATCCTGCAACTTACTCTATCGAAGATGTGAAACTACTAGAAGGAAAAAATTATGATATATGTGAAGTTGCATCATTTACTCACACTTATTCAGGGCAAGCTATTGAAAATGAAGTTATAATAGCTAAAGGAAAAGTAGAAAAAGTAGAAACAAGTGGAAAGCCAACATATTACAGAATTGTAGTTGGAACAACAAGAGAATCAATTAATGAGTACATTAAATTAAAAGATAGTCCTGTTTAGAAACAGAATTACAAAAAATAGTATAAAAAATAACAAAAATAGTATAAAAAATAACAAAAATAGTATAAAAAATAACAAAAATAGTATAAAAAATAACAAAAATAGTATAAAAAATAACAAAAATAGTATAAAAAATAACAAAAATAGTATAAAAAATAACA
>NZ_LWMT01000230.1 GCF_001639265.1 Methanobrevibacter filiformis | reverse complement strand
CGACTAAGATGGGAAATAGAAATCTCAATCAAAACCCTAAAAAGTTTACTAAAAGTTGAAAACATAACAGGATACTCAAAAATAGCAGTACAACAAGACTACCTATCAAAAATACTATCATATAACCTAATAAATGATATAAAAATCACATCACAAAAAATAAAAGACCATAACGATCAAAATAGCAGATACAGAAAGAAGAAAAAAGGAAAAATCAACACCAACTTAGCAATAGGCTTTTTCAAATTGGAAATAATAGACATATTCATAGAAAATAATCAAGAAAAACAAACAAAAATGTTAACATTATTATCTGTTAAAATATCGAAGTACTACACAAATACCAGTACTAAGCAATATGAAAGACCAGATAAAACCCCACCAAGAAAAAATAGAACCAATTGTAGAAGAAGTTTCTGAAATAAGAAAAAAATAAAGAAGCAATGTTTAATTTAAGGCAATTCTATAGAATCGATTAAATCCTTAACTTAACAGCTGTGGGTTAAAAATACTTTAAATTGAATAAAGGTTTTTCAGATAATATTTCTGAACATTTTAAATTTACTACATATGTTACAAAGCTTTTGGAATATACTATAAATATTTATTAAATATTTTTTAAAAATTAATGTTCGAAAATAACCTTTGGTTAAAAAATACCAAAGTTTTATATAATTCAAAAAACAATATTACAATAATTACATGAAGAAAATAGACACTAGTCACTATACAAAATATGGTAAAGACATCTACATTAACAAATCCGAAAGAGGATGGGTAATATTAATAATGCCAGAGAACATAAGAGTAGATAATTACCGTATTGGAGCACATTTACATTTTCAATCACAAAAATCACACTTACCTATTAAATATAATAAAATAGGAGAAGTAGGATTAATAATAGAAATTGACATTGAAAAATACCAAGGCATAGAACCTAAAATATTAAAAAAAGAACTAATGGGCGATATAAATGATTAAAATAAAATTAATGAGAAAAATAAAAGGGAAAGAATTGATAGAAGAATTTGAAACCATTTATGGTTCTATTAATCATCTTAAAGAAATTATCGAAAAAGAAGAAAAAAACATGAAATTAGAGATGGATTTTGAAGACTGGGAATATTTCCTAGAAAATCCAGAAGAAGAAATGGAGCAAGAAAGAATTCTCTACGACAATCCAACATTCACTATGATTGATTTAAAAATATTAGACACTATAAAAAACAAAAACCCAGAATCACTAACACAACTAGCTACTTTAATGAATAAGGACATAAGTAATATAACTAAAAAAGTTAACAGATTAAAAGAACAAGGTTTTGTTGAGTTAAAAGAAAATAAGGCACAAAACAATATTAAGATACCTAAATTCAGTTATGATACTATACAAATAGCTATATGAATAAAATAAAATATTTTTTAAATATTAATATTAATCATTGAGAAACTAATTTCTAAACTTAAGATTTTTGTAGTAATAATCAACTGACTTTGAAAATGAAATATTAAACATGAAACGGTTAATTTAAAGTAATTTACATTACTTAATTTGTTTGAAGTGTTTATTTTTGAAGATGTTTCTGATGAGGCAGGTTTTTCAATCTGACTTCTTCAAATGAAGTTTTAATTTATTGATATTTTTTGTTGGAGGATAAAAATGGGAAAAAAATATGAAATTATTGAATCATTATTTTATAAAGGAGGTGAAGGGGCAGTAACTGCCGAATTCTTGGTGGATAAAAATAATCAAACATTCTGGGCAAGTCAAAAAACAGTTGCAGAAATTTTTGGAACTAGTGGACAAAATATTTCTCTCCATTTTATAAATATATTTGATGATGGGGAGTTAAATGAAGATGAAGTAAGTATAACTTCTAAAGAGCTGTTTAAAGACCAATCTGAGTTTATCAAGTATTCCTTGATAAACCCTAAAAAGGGTGGAAGACCTACGAAATGGTATAATTTAGATGGAGTCATAGCAGTAGGGTATAGAGTAAACTCTAAAAAAGCAACACAGTTTAGAATATGGGCTACATCTATTTTAAGAGAATATATTGTAAAAGGTTTTGTACTAGATAAAGAGTTGCTTGAAAATGGAACTCGATTTGGCAAAGATTATTTTGATGAATTACTAGAGCAAATAAAAGAAATAAGGACATCAGAAAGAAGATCCTACCAAAAAATCACAGATCTTTATGCAACAAGTTGGGATTACAATTCTCAAGCAGAACTATCAAAAGAATTCTTCGCTATGGTACAAAACAAACTTCATTATGCAGTAACAGAACATACTGCACCAGAATTAATAGCAGAAAGAGTTAATATTAATAAACCATACATTGGTTTACAAACATGGAAAAATGCCCCTAATGGTAAAATAACAAAAAAAGATGTTACTACTGCTAAAAATGTTTTAACAAAAGAAGAAATTTCTGAATTACAAAATATTACTAATATGTTATTAGATTATGCTGAAAATCAAGCCCGACGACATAATCCTATGAATATGCAAAATTGGGTCAAGAAAGTAGATAATTTTCTAGAATTTAATGAATATCCTCTATTAAAAGATAAAGGAGAAATTAAAAAAGAAGATGCCGATAAAAAAGCTATTGCTGTTTATGAGAAATATAAACCTCTGCAAGATAAGATGTATAAATCAGATTATGACATGTTTGTTGAAGAATCTAAAAGAATTGAAAAATCTGTTAAAAAAAATGATAAATAATTTTTTTATAAAAGTGGAGATTATTAAATTTTTAGCTCATGCATCTTTTATCTTTCATTCATTAAGATAGTTTCTAAAATTCTATCAGGCGCATCATCCTTGAAATTAATTATAAACTGAGCAATCATAAGATAACCTGCCAAATACTTTTTAAAAACTCATCGAAGCATTCTTAAGAAAGGTCTAAGCATGAGAATGTCTGTTCTCACAATTATTGACATGATTTTTACCAACAGCATACTGTTTCTGTGAATGATTAGCAGTACTAATGCTTTGATATTTTTTCATGCTGAATTTATATCATCGTAAATTTATATACTCATCAGTGAAAAGTTCTGCTTTCTCATCTACAAACTCTGTGACTAAAGATCCTGATTAAATTTTTAGATAAGTTCTTTGCCATTCTAAATACTGTATATTTACTTTCTCTATTGACGATAGTCACGACTGGTGAATTATCACCATCATAAGTTCCTCGTCCAGGTCTTTTTAATGGTCTTTTTCTGGGAAATCTTTCGGTAATTGGGTTTTTTTATTCCTTTCTCACCAGCTATGATATAGATTTCATCCATTTCCATTATGCCATTAAATGTTGGATTAGTGTTGTTTTCATAATTTCCACGATTGTAAATATTAAATGATTTACAATTTGGACAATAAACACCATTAGCCCATCATATTGCTCGAAATATCTTCATTGCATATTCTTCTTCAATAATAAATTTATCCATATTATTAATTAATACTCAGCATAAACAATAAACATTTATTAAAGAAATATATAAAGGTTTGCAATACAGAAAGTGCATGAGCCAAAAAAGATTATTAAGATAATCAATTATTCTTTATCTATTTAAACAGTGGGAAATTTAATCTTTAAATTCCTCAATTCTACATTTAATATCTTTTTCTTTAAAAGCAATTCCAACTAGAATAATTGTTTTATCTTGATAAGGTTTATAATATTCTTTTTCCAATATTTGAGTGATAGCTTCATCTAACATACTATCCATAGATTTTGTCGTGCTAAACTTAAGTTCTAAAATAACAGCAATATTTTCCTTTAATAATACTGCATCAACCCTACCTTTTAATTGAATAACTTCCCCTTGGATTTCAAATCCTATCATCTTCATCCAAGATAAAAATAGTATATGGTAAAAAGCTTCCATATCACTAAGTTCACTGTGGGAGTAAGGAATATTACTAAATAATGTTTCTAAAGATCTTCTAAAACCATCTTCATCTATTGCAATTAGTTGCCTAAATAGATCTTGGGCAATAGGATAAACTGTTTCACTTGTTTTATTAATATAAGAACCTAAAATATAACTAAATAAAGATTCTCTAACCTCTTTATTTGGAATATCTAAAGAATAAGACGGTAATTCTCCAGGAATAATTTTTGATTTTTTGATTGTAAGATAACCTGTTTGTAGCAGAACAGTTTTCAAATCAAGATTTTTAATATCAAAATTCGGAAAAGTTCCATATAGCTTTAAGTTTTTATCAAACAAAACATCAATATTAATATCTTTTTTAATTAAATCCATGAGAAAGCTTGGTGTTCCAGTTTCAAACCAATAATTATTAAATGTTCCATCATTATCAAAAAATGATAAAATTGAGTATGGTGTGTATAAGAAATTTTTTCCATCCCATGAATAACCATTGTACCACTGCTTAATTAATTCAAGTAGCTGGTTAGTAGAAATCTCATTAGTCTTACTAATTTCAGTAATATAATCTTTAAAGTAAGTTTCTAGCTCCTCTTGGCTATAGCCACAACCAGTTGAAAAATCTGAATCCATAGTTAAATCAGTTAAATTATTCAAATCAGAGAAAAGTGATACTTTAGAAAATTTACTTACACCAGTTATAAAAACAAATTCAAGTTTATCATCAGCACTTTTTAAAACACCATAAAAATCTTTCAAGGAATCACGAATATCAATAGCTAAATCTTCATCACTTATATTGCTAAGAATCGGCTTATCATATTCATCAACGAGAACAACGATATCTTTACCTGTGTTTGCATGAATATTATTTATTAATTCAGTTAATTTATCATTAGAAAGTTCTGCTTTAAGTTTAATAGAAAAATCATTCTCTGCAATAGAGTCTATGAGAAAATTTAAAGATTTCTCAAATTTTTCAGCTGTGTTTGATTTTATTTTATTTAAATCAATGTGTATTACAGGATATGTTTTATTCCAATCCCATTTATCATAAATATACAAACCTTTGAATAGTTCTTTATTTCCTTCAAAAAGTTCTTTAAATGTACTTACAAGTAGTGACTTCCCAAATCTTCTTGGGCGAGAAAGGAAATAATATGTTCCTCTAAGAGATATAATGTTTTTTATTACTTTTGTCTTATCTACATATATCTTGTTTCTGTTTATTAATTTTTTAAAATCCGATATATTAACAGGTAAAGCACTTTTTGTGTTCATATCATACACCCCTAGTTATAAATATTATTTATAATCCTAATTTAATTAGATATATAATAATTTGTTTAGCAAAATATATAAAAATATTCATTGTTATAACAATATATCTTAAATTTTCTTTATTTTTCATCTAATAATTCAGGGTTTTTAGCATTCTTTTTACTTAAAACACTTTTACCTAATCTTCTCTCAATGTCTTCACGAGTATTGCCTGCAACACTGCCTCCTTCATGAGCTATTTTTTTACTTTCTTCAAAGCCATCAGGATTAGTGTTTTTAGAAAGTTCAGTTGTTGTTGCCTCAGCTAACATGTTTAACACTAATTCCATATTAGTCATGTTGTCTCTAAGATTTTCTTTTTTGATGTTTTTAAATTTTCTATATTCTTTTGAGGTCATTCCACTCCAGGCATTGTATAATTCGTCTGTAAGTATAGCATATTCTACTCCTTCTTTTACTCCTGCTCTATCCCATTCACCTGTTAGTTCTTTTCTGTATTCTATTGTTTTTAGTCTTTGAGTTATCCATTCTTCACTGTATCCTTTTTTTCTATAGTTACTTATTGCTCTTTCTATTGCTAGTTGTGGGTCTGCTATTTCGTCTAGTCTTTCTTGCCCTACTTTTGCTAGCCATAGTTTAAATGGTTCTGCTTTTGGCGATGGTATGGTTTGTATTAATCGGAATAGTTGTTCAGTATTTGCAACATCTGTTAATCTCATTTTACCATCTTTAGAAGGTAATTTCAACTGTCCGATTTTTTCGGACACTTCACTTCCTTCTTTCTTAAGTTTATTTTTTAAATCACTCCAATATTTTCTAGGGGTTTTACTTTCACTAAGTACTCCTACAACATCTATAATTGAAAAATACCAGTCTTCATCTTTCCAAATACTTCTTATTTTATAGTTTTGAAATAGTTTTATTTGGTTTTTGTTAGTCATTTTAAAGTTTCCTTGTTTTTATTTACAAAGTTTAATATTATTATACTTTTTTTAGTTTTTCATTTATTAATTTTTAACATAAAATCCATTTCTATAAATATATTTGATAATGGGGAGTTAAATGTAGATGAAGTAAGTACAACTTCTAAAGAGCTGTTTGAAGACCAATCTAAGTTTATCAAGGATTCCTTGATAAACCCTAAAAAGTGGAAGACATACAAAATGGTATAATTTAGATGGAGTCATATCAGTAGGTATAGATTAAACTCTAAAAAAGCAACACACTTCAGAATATGGGCTACATTGATTTACAAACTACTATACAAATAGCTATATGAGTAAAATAAAATATTACATGTTGTATCGGAAGTTTACAGCCAATGAAAAATTCAAATAACAATTTAAAAAAGAGTTATTGGATTCGTTTTGGGCGATCAGAAAGATAAAAACTTATTAATCTGAAAGTATGATTATTAAATTTATATTCCAGCTATTTTATTTATATACAACTATTCAAATATATATTTCAGATACTACAAGATTTTAAATATAAAAAATTTTAGTATACAATAGAAAAAAGTATATTGTATATATACATATAGGATTAAAAACTTTATTTTAATATTATAATGCTTCCTAACATTTATATTCTGGTTTAATTTGTTTTTATTAGAGTTTTTTTATACAATAGAAAAAATATTCATTTATTCACTTTATATATCATTATTTAATGTTTAATTAGTAAATAGAATGTATTACTATTTATCATGTTTTATAAATAGCTATTTTTTATCTTATCTTTCTAAAGTCATTAATTAATAAATTTAACATATTTATTAATTTCTAAGACTGTTTTATAAAATATTTAAGTATTTTCAGACCTATTTAATGATTTTATCATTTTCACTGAAATAAGAATAGTTTGATATACCTAGAACTATCACTTTACATGGGTTTGTTAGTACTTTTACTAAATGTGTTTCTTACAATTAAATGATTAACATATTATAGAAACTATATTAATTCCAATTTTCATTGTTATATTATATGTTCGTTATGACAGTAATATTTATATATTAGTAAAACTAATATATAGTTAATACACACAAACATAATATTTAATTTATATAATCAATATTTACTCATAGGAATAAATTCTATTTTGTATCCAATATTTTCATATAATATGAGTATACTTTAATCATTCTTCTTAGATTAACAGGATTTTATAAATTAAATTGATAATTCAGTTACACTCTACATATATGGGGAGAATTAGTATGAAATTAGAAAATAAGGAAAATAATATTATAAAAGGAGATAATCGTTCTATAAAAAAACGCATTAATATATATATATATATATATTGTCAATAATAGCTATTTTATTTGTCACCATTTCATCTGTTAGTGCTGCGGATGTTACCATTGATACTACAAATGCTACGGGTATTAATGGGGCTGTAGCTCTAACTAATGCTACTGGTACTAATCATACAATAACACTTAATCCTGGAACATATAATAAAACAACTGATATTAAAAATAACATTACAACAAGTAGAAGTCTCACAATACAGGGTAATGGGACAAGAAACTTAATAATAATAGATGCGAGAAAACTTGGCAACATCTTTAATATCACAGCCTCAAGGAGTAATATAACATTTAAAAACTTAACATTTATAAATAGTAATAATAATGCTATCTACAGTTCTAGCTCTATAATAACAATAATTAATTGTAATTTTACAAATAATAATGCTAGTTATCTTGGTGGTGCTATTTATAGTCTGTATAATGGTAATTTTAGTGTGAGTAATTCTAGTTTTAGTGGTAATAATGCTAGTAATGGTGGTGCTATTTATAATGGTGAGGGTAATTTTAGTGTGAGTAATTCTAGTTTTAGTGATGGTAATGCTAATTATGGTGGTGCTATTTATAATAGGTATGGTAATTTTAGTGTGAGTAATTCTAGTTTTAGTGGTAATAATGCTAGTAATGGTGGTGCTATTAATAATGATATTGGTAATTTTAGTGTGAGTAATTCTAGTTTTAGTGGTAATAATGCTAGTAATGGTGGTGCTATTAATAATGATATTGGTAATTTTAGTGTGAGTAATTCTAGTTTTAGTGGTAATAATGCTAGTTATGGTGGTGGTGCTATTTATAGTCGGTATGGTGGTAATTTTAGTGTGAGTAATTCTAGTTTTAGTGGTAATAATGCTAGTTATGGTGGTGGTGCTATTTATAGGCAGTATGGTGGTAATTTTAGTGTGAGTAATTCTAGTTTCATTGGTAATAATGGTGGTATTTCTAGTTATTATGGTGGTAAGTTTAGTGTGAGTAATTCTAGTTTTAGTGGTAATAATGGTAGTATTTCTAGTCAGGGTGAGGGTAATTTTAGTGTGAGTAATTCTAGTTTCATTGGTAATAATGGTAGTATTTCTAGTTATTATGGTGGTAATTTTAGTGTGAGTAATTCTAGTTTTAGTGGTAATAATGCTCGTTATGGTGGTGCTATTTATAATAAGAATGGTACTAATTTTAGTGTGAGTAATTCTAGTTTTAGTGGTAATAATGCTAGTGAGGGTGGTGCTATTTATAATACTGGTGCTAATTTTAGTGTGAGTAATTCTAGTTTCATTGGTAATAATACTAATATTGCTATTTATACATTAAATAATCAGACTTTTATTAATAATAATTCATTTGATGGTAATGGTGGTGTTTTAGGAATTGGTTTTAGTGATTCAACTATTAATTTAAATAGCTATCTATTAAGTAATAATATTATAATTAATAATGATATTGTTTTACTTGTTGATGGTTCTGGAAATAATATTTCTAATGGTTCTATTATTGGAAATAATAACTCAAGAGGAATTTTTGTAAATGGTCATGAAAACGCTTTCTTTAACATTACAATGACTAATTTAAAAGTTGGTTTCACTTTTAATACAACTAACAGTGGTAATATATTAACTAATGCTACAATTAGTGGTAATGAAATTGGTATATCTATGTTAGGTTCTAATGATACTGTTATGAGTTCAACTATAATTAATAATACTATTATTGGTATTAATATCACAGGAGATAATAATATTGTTCAGTATAATCGTATTTATAATAATACTTTGGGACTTAATAATTCTGGTAATAATACCAATGTTAACTTTAATTGGTGGGGATTAAACAATATTACTACTCAGTATACAAATAGTGGTGCTAATTTCAACTTGACATACTGGTATGTCCTTGAACTATCATTAAATAATACATTTTACACAACTACAAATGATACAAGAAATTACACTAAAAACCAAAGTGCTAACCTAAGCTACAATTTATCACTTAATATTCCAATAACCAACACTCCAAATTTACTTCCATACTTCGAAGTAAGCATATTAATTAAAAACAGTACAAGTATTGTTAACAATTTAACTGGAGATATTAGATATACTAGTCAAAGCCAATCTGTAGTAATAAATGATCCTAATACCGAGTATTCAATTAATGCATTATCTGATAATGAAAACCTTATTTTAACCATTGTTGCTGAAACTATTAATTATACGGTTAATGTAAGTGTTTTAAAAGTTGCAAATGTAAGTGGAGACGTTCACGTTGGAGACAATATAACCTACACCATAACTGTAACTAATCATGGAACATTAAATAATGCAACAGAGGTCTTTGTAGAAGATACAATTGATTACAATAAAGTACAATATCTTAACTCAACTGCAAATAAAGGAACATATAACTATGGCACTGGAATATGGGAGATTGGAACACTAGAAACTGGAGAAACAGTAACATTAACTGTAAATGTAACCATAACTGGAACAGGAATTTTAAACAACACAGCAATAGTCGCAACAGATGAAAATAACACCAATAACAACACCACAAGCACAGTAATACTAAACATAACTGACGTAGACATATCAATAGTTAAAATAACCAATACAACAGGAACCATGAACATTGGAGACAATATAACTTACATAATTAATGTAACAAACAATGGAGAAAGCACTGGAACAGGAATTTATGTAGCTGATATCTTAGATAGTAATAAAGTAAAATTTATAAATGCAATTGCATCTATTGGAACATACAGCAACACAACAGGAAATTGGACAATCGGCAACCTACTTCCAGGACAATCAGCAATACTAACAATCAACGTGACAATAATAGGAAACAACTCAGTAACCAACACCGCAAACATAACTGCCGACCAAAAAAATATCAACAACCAAAATGAAAGCACAATAACAACCAACATATCTGATAATGTAAATATAACTGTTATTAAAATATCTAACACCACAGGAACAGTAAACATCGGCGACACAATAAAATACACAATCACAATCACAAACAAAGGACTAACTAACGCAACAGGCGTCTTCGTAACTGATAAATTGAATAATTCAATGTTGAATTTTGTAAGTAGCAATGGATCTTACAATAATAACACAGGAATATGGACCATTGGTAATTTAAATACTGGTGAAACTGCTACACTTAGTATAATTGCTACTATTATTGGCAATGGAACACTTATTAATATTGCAAATGTAACTATAGATCAGAATAACACTGACGCTAGTAATGGAACAGACAATAGTACTGTCAATGTAACTAATTACGTTAATATAAGTGTTATTAAAGTATCTAACACTACTGGCACTGTGAACATTGGAGATAATATTACTTACACTATTACTGTCACTAATCATGGTACAGCTAATGCTACAGGCATATTTGTAACTGACAAATTGAATAGCACTATGTTAAGCTTTGTAAACAGTAGTACTAATCACGGAAATTATAATACTAATACTGGCATATGGACCATTGGAAATTTAAATACAGGTGAAACCGCTACACTTAACATAACTGCCACTATTATTAGCAATGGAACACTTGTCAATATTGCAAATGTGAGTGTGGATCAGAATAATACTGATGTTAACAATAGTACAGGTAATAGTACTATTAATGTAACTAATTATGTTAATATAAGTGTTGTTAAAGTATCTAACACTACTGGTACTGTGAACATTGGAGATAATATTACTTACACTATTACTGTAACTAATCATGGCACAGGTAATGCTACAGGTGTATTCGTCACTGATAAATTGAATAGCACTATGTTAAGCTTTGTAAACAGTAGTACTAACCATGGAAATTATAATACTAATACTAGTATATGGACCATTGGAAATTTAAATACAGGTGAAACTGCCGTACTTAGCATAATTGCTACTATTATTAGCAATGGAACACTTATTAACATTGCAAACGTAACTGTAGATCAGAATAATACTGACACTGGAAATGGAACAGACAATACTACTATTAATGCAATTAATTATGTTAATGTCAGTGTTGTTAAAGTATCTAACACTACTGGTACTGCGAATATTGGAGATAATATTACTTACACTATTACTGTAACTAACTACGGTTCTACTAATGCTACAGGCGTATTTGTAACTGACAAATTGAATAACACTATGTTAAGCTTTGTAAAAAGTAGTACTAATCAAGGAAATTATAATAGTAATACTGGCATATGGACCATCGGAAATTTAAATACAGGCGAAACTGCCGTACTTAGCATAATTGCTACTATTATTAGCAATGGAACACTCATCAATATTGCAAATGTAACTGTAGATCAGAATAATACTGACACTGGAAATGGAACAGACAATACTACTATTAATGCAATTAATTATGTTAATGTCAGTGTTATTAAAGTATCTAACACTACTGGTACTGCGAATATTGGAGATAATATTACTTACACTATTACTGTAACTAACTACGGTTCTACTAATGCTACAGGCGTATTTGTAACTGACAAATTGAATAGCACTATGTTAAGCTTTGTAAATAGTAGTACTAATCATGGAAATTATAATAGTAATACTGGCATATGGACCATCGGAAATTTAAATACAGGTGAAATTGCTGTGCTTAGTATAGTTGCTACTATTATTAGCAATGGAACACTCATCAATATTGCAAATGTAACTGTAGATCAGAATAATACTGATGTTAATAATAGCACAGGCAATACTACTGTTAATGTAACTAATTACGTTAATGTGAGTGTTGTTAAAGTATCTAACACTACTGGTACTGTGAACATTGGAGATAATATTACCTACACTATTACTGTCACTAATCATGGCACAGGTAATGCTACAGGAGTATTCGTAACTGATAAATTGAATAATACTATGTTAAGTTTTGTAAACAGTAGTACTAATCAAGGAAATTATAATAGTAATACTGGCATATGGACCATCGGAAATTTAAATACAGGTGAAACCGCTACACTTAATATAACTGCCACTATTATTAGCAATGGAACACTTATCAACATTGCAAATGTAACTGTAGATCAGAATAATACTGACACTGGAAATGGAACAGACAATACCACTATTAATGTAACTAACTACGTTAACGTGAGTGTTGTTAAGGTTTCTAACACTACTGGTGTGGTGAACATTGGAGATAATATTACCTACACTATTACTGTCACTAATCATGGCACAGGTAATGCTACAGGAGTATTCGTAACTGATAAGTTGAATAATACTATGTTAAGCTTTGTAAATAGTAGTACTAATCATGGAAGTTATAATAGTAATACTGGCATTTGGACTATTGATGGCCTTAGTGCTGGTGAAACTGCTACACTTAATATAACTGCCACTATTATTAGCAATGGAACACTCGTCAATATTGTAAACGTAACTGTAGATCAGAATAATACTGACACTGGAAATGGAACAGACAATACTACTATTAATATAACTAACTACGTTAACGTGAGTGTTATTAAAGTATCTAACACTACTGGTACTGTGAACATTGGAGATAATATTACTTACACTATTACTGTAACTAATCATGGCACAGGTAATGCTACTGGTGTATTGGTGACTGATAAGTTGAATAGTGCTATGTTGAGTTTTGTAAGTAGTAGTGCTGATCGTGGAAGTTATAATAGTAATACTGGTATATGGACTATTGGTGGTCTTGGTGCTGGTGAAACGGTTGTATTGAATATAACTACCACTATTATTGGTAGAGGAACATTAACTAATACCGCAAATCTTATTGTTGATCAGAATAATACAGATATTGGTAATGGTACTGCTAATTCAACAATTAATGTTAAATATGACACTAATCTTAACGTTTCAATACCTGATGCTAAGGTAGGAGATACTGTTAATATTACTTTGAATTTAACTGATTCTGATGGTAATCCTGTAAATACTGTTGCTAATGTCACTGTTGATGGTGTACTTTATCCAAATGTTGAATTTATTGATGGAATAGCTAAGATTCCTTACAATATTACTGAAATTAAAAATAATATTACTATTAAGTTTGAGGGCAATGATAAGTATAATCCTTCTAATTGTACTGTTGGTGTTAATTTCACTAAAAAAGATGTTAATATTAATATTCATGTTCCTGATACTAAAATAGGACATAATACTACAGCAACCATCACTCTTACAGATGTCAATGGCAAAACAATTCCTAATGCTTCAATTAAAGTAATATTAAATGATAAAGTTATCGGAATATTCATCACCGATAAAAATGGTCAAATCCATCCAAAAATATCTGTTAGTCAAGATAACATTCTTAAAGCTGAATTTAATGGAAATAATGAATATAATTTTGCTGAAAAAATAATTAACTTTAAAGGTAATTCTTCTACTAATAATACTAATAATACTAATAATAACACTAATAATACTAATAATAACACTAATAATAACACTAATAATACTAATAATAACACTAATAATACTAATAATAACAATAACAACAATAATACTAATAATAACAATAACAACAATAATACTAATAATACTAATAATACTAATAATACTAATAATACTAATAATAACACTAACAATAATACATCTAATAATAATTCTCATAAATTTACAGGTTCTAATGTAAGTATAAAGAAAACAGGCGTTTCTTTAATGGTTATTACAGTATTAATGTTAGTATTAAGTCTATTTGGATTAATTTCACTTAAAAAATTAAGAAATAAGAATAATTCCAAATTTTAGGTGAAATTTGATGTATTAATTTACATAATTCTATATACTTAAAGTAGTTTTTTACTCATGAATGGAGTTAAAGGAATCTGAGTTTTGTGTTGATTAATAGCTATTTTTGATCTTACATTATTAATTTCTGATGAGCTTACATTGATTTCCTTTAAGATACTATCATCATCTAATTTTTTATCTTCAATGAGGTGTAGTATGTTGTCTAAAAGTTCATAAGTCATTCCAATTTCATCTTCATCACTTTGATCAATCCATAGCCCTGCTCTTGGAGGCTTTGTAATAATCTCATTAGGGATATTCCAGTTAGTAGCTAATTGTTTAAGCTGTGTTTTATAAATATCTCCTATTAATTCAAAGTCACAAGCTCCATCTCCATGTTTTGTAAAATACCCAATTAACAATTCACTTTTATTACCAGTTCCAGCAACAAGACCGTTATTTAAGTTTGCAAAATAGTATAATATTGACATTCTGATTCTAGCTTTAAGATTACCAATAGCTAACTTGTTATCTAACTTGTTATCTAACTTATTATTTTTACTGTTTTCACTTTGAGATTGATTTATTGTATCTATAAATTCATTAGATATATTATCAATAGCTATTTCTGTGTAAGATATATTCAATTGATTAGCTATTAATCTAGCATGGTCTGTATCTTCTTTAGGAGTAGTTTCACTGTATAAATGATATCCTAAAACATTTTTTTCACCTAATGCTTCTTTTAAAAGATATGCGACTACAGTAGAGTCTATACCTCCACTAATGCCAATAATAGCTTTTTCACTTTTAGATTTTTCTATTATTTCTTTAATAAATTTGATAGATTCTTCTTTAACATATTTTGAATCTAATTTAGGTAATTTTAACATAAAAATCACAAAATCCTCCTTTAAATCTGAGTTAAAAACTTTTAAGTCTTGCTTATCTTTTATGAATTAACTTTATATTGCTTTATATTAATATTTGTTTTAACTTATATTATGATAAATCATGAAATTAAATAGCTATAGAAACATATATTAATAACAAGAAGTTACTTAAATATGATTACTTGAATAATAAAAAATACAATTAAAAATTAAAAATATACTAGATAATATGTAAATCATGTATAGGAGATAATATGGAATTAAAAGACCTTTTTAAATTTAATAACGGAAAAACAAGCTTTATATTTGTAGGAGGTAAAGGAGGAGTTGGTAAAACTTCAGTTTCTGCGGCTACAGCTATTTGGCTAGCTAATCAAGGAAAAAAGACTTTGATTGTTTCAACTGACCCTGCACATTCACTTTCAGATTCACTTGAAACTTATATTGGACCAAATCCTAAGCTTATTAGTGAAAATTTATATGGTGTTGAAATAGACCCTGAAATGGCAGTGGAAAGACAGCAAGCTGAACTCAATAGTAAAAAATCAATAGCTAATCCTGAACAAATGATGGGGCTTGATTTACTTGGAGAACAGATGGATTTAGCATCATCATCCCCTGGTGCAGATGAAGCAGCAGCCTTTGAAATATTCCTGCAAGTTATGACAACAAATGAGTATGATGTTGTTGTTTTTGACACTGCACCAACAGGGCACACCTTAAGACTATTATCATTCCCAGATTTAATGGATTCATGGGTTGGAAAGATGATTAAAGTCAAAACAAAGCTTGGATCAGTAACAAGTGCATTTAAGAATATGATTCCATTTTTAGGTGATGAAAATGATCCACAATCAACAGCAGAATTAGAAGAAACAAAAAGAAAAGTGGATGAAGCTAAAAAAGTCCTTTCAGACCCAGAACGGACCTCTTTTAAAATGATAGTTATTCCAGAAGAAATGTCAATCTACGAATCTGAAAGAGCAATAGAATCACTTAATAAGTTTGATATGAATGTAGACAGTGTCATAGTAAACCAAGTAATGCCAGACATCGATGACTGTGAATTCTGCAGATCACGACACCAAATACAACAAAAAAGATTATCTTTGATTAAACAAAAGTTCCAAGATCAACTTGTTGCTGAAATCCCACTATTTAAAGAAGAAGTAAAAGGAACTAAAAAACTTGAAGAACTAGGTGAAGTGTTATACGAAGGAAAACAAGTAGATTCAGTAGATAAAGATGCTATTTTACTTTAATCTACTTTAACACTTAATTTAAATAAGTTAATCTATTTAAAAATAATTTAAATTAAACAATCTAAAACAATTTAATTTTAAATATTTTATTTATTAATCCCATTAAAAATGAATATAAATATTAATAAATATTAATATTAATGAATATAATATTAAAAAATGACCATAATGCACATATATGTAAAATCACTATCTAAAACATTGTTTAAAGTTGATTCAAGAATTCTTTCATTTTCATAGCTAAGTCTTTCACAAATAATTACTTTCCTTTCGGGATTAACTCCAGATTTGATTAAAAATTCTGCCATATCCTTTACACTTTTTGAAGGTAAGGTTATGGTTACTTTTCCATTATCTATTGTTTCTAAGATTTCTCCTTTGTTTTCTCTTCCATGAAAAGTCATTATATTTGCATCATCCCATGGAATCTTGACTTTTGCAGAGGCTAATTGAAGTGAACTTACTGCTGGAATGACTTCTATATTATTCACACTAAAGTTTTTCTCTTTAGCTATTTTTAAAATAGGTTTTAAAAGTCCTGAAAATCCTGGATCTCCTGTGGAAAGTAAACTTACAGTTTTTCCATTAACAGCTAAGTTTACTGATTCTTCAAGATTTTCATGAAGATTTTTAACATTGAATTCTATTTTGTCATGTAAGTTATCAAATAAATCCAAAGCTCTTTTACTTCCAATTACAACATCTGACTTTTCTGTTGTTTTAATAGCTATTTGAGTTAGATAATCCTTTGAACCAGGTCCTATCCCAATAATATAAATTTTTGACATGAAATTCCTCATTAAATATGAAATATTTAAATCATGCAAACTGTTTTAATAGCAAATATATCTATAAAATTATTGCAAATTATCAAAATTTGCTTAACTTTGTGAAAAATAAGTCAATTATAGTCAATTATAAATTTTTGATTATTTTTTGAGAAATTGTAGAAACAAATTCTGCATTCTCTTTAGATATATTTTTATCAAATTTATAATCTGCATCATTTCTAATTTCTCTTAATGTGTTCAGGTCATTTGCTAGGATTCTTATATAAGCTTCATCACGTTTGTGAGTATTGTGTATTATAAACAGTGTTAAAACCTTGTGACGACCTATTCTAGAATTCTTACTTTTTGATTTATAGTGTGCCAATTCATTATTTTCCGCATATTTCTTTTTATCTATAGCCCACAATTTAAAATGGGAAAAAGCTGCATAATAGGACCTATTTATAATAGTCCTATAAATACATTCTTTAGAGAATGAACAAGAATTTTCGCATGAAAAAATGTCTTCATTTTCTAATATTTTCTCAGAAATCATTTGAAGGTGAGAAGGATCAAAATTCACCATATTATTCCTCTAAAAATCCAATACAATGAAAAAATCAACTAAAGTATCTAAATTGTTCTGTTTTTCATAATAGGAATATAATTGGTTCACCACACAATTATATAGTTCAACTCGTTTTTCAGCACTATAATAAGAATCTGCACTTATATGAAATGTTGGAGGATATAGCTCATCTTCATCCTCAACTAGAGTAACTTCTCCTAAGTCTAATTTATTCGAAATAAGTGATAATCTTTCACTAATTTCATCAAATTGACTTTTAAAAGGATTAATCCATTCTGATTCAACTTTAAATGTATGAGAATGTGTAACATACAATTCTTCTTCTTTTTGAAGAAATGTGATATCATAAACATCAGAATTCTCCTCATTAATCAGGTGATAACTAGTAATAGTTTGATTTTCCATCTAATCTACCCCTAATTATTTTTTCAAAGAATCAATAACTTTTTTGATTTTATTCATGAAAAAAGGTTTCATATTAGAATCAATAACAACTTCATTATCTTTTTCATAACGTGGGTTTTTATGAAATAAAGAAACAATATCAATCATCTTATCATCTTTAGTTATTGCAATATCTATTTTGAAAACTTTCACATCATCAGCTTCAAAATGTTCTTTGAAAGAATCTAAAAAGTCATTATTAACAAAATCTTTTAAATTAAGTTCTTTCCTAATCATTTGAGTAGAAATCCAAGTATCGTCCTCTTTCCCCATTATATATCCTCCAAAATAAGAAATTCTAATTTAAAAAAAGTATTTATGTTAATTAGAAATTTGCAATATAACAAAGTTTCCTTTAAAATATATTATATGTATAAATATTTTTAATTAGATAATACTATGTTAATTTATTATATTTAAATATGTAGCATTTAATACAAACAAACTTTAAAAAAGTTAAGATATGTTTCTAAAGTCGTTCAGACTTTAAAAAAATTATTCCTTTGTAAAACAAAATAATAAAACAATACGGAATAAACCAAAACCACTTACACATTATATTTATACCAATACACCTATAGATTTTTTGCTGTTACATTAAATGAGTGATCATGACCAGCATTTCTTTATCATTTTCAAAATTAGAAGGAATGTCATTTTCTTTATCAAAGCTTCCTTTTTAATATATTCTAAGCCAAATGCACTAATAGTTCCACTATGTGTTTTAGTAATTATTCCTTTTTTAATTAATAATGCTTTGGCTGCATGAAAAACAGCATAATACGAACGATTTATAGAATCTGGATAATATCTATTATTTAAATTTGATTCAGCTACTTCTAAAGATATTAATGCTTTTTCAATTATATCATCCAATTACAACACCTTCTTTTTCAATATTCATATAAAAAGGAAAATGCAAATGTTTATAATAATGCTCATTAGGTCTCATTTTTATGGAAAGGTATTCTCCAGTTTCAAGGAGAATATCAAAACTTTTACTGTAAATATCATCTTCAATTTTTAAATCAACAACAACATTAGAAGTTATTATGAGAATATCTATATCTGAATCTTCAGTGTCATCCCCACGAGCTACTGATCCAAATAAAATGATTTTTTCAATTTCAGGATGGTTTAATGATTTTGCAAATTCAATAGCTAATTGTTTTCTATCCATTTTAAGCCCCAATGGTTTTTAAATTGATTTGTTTAGCAAGAATTATTTTTAAAACTATTTATTATTTATGTGATTAATTATTTATATATTTATAGGGGATGTTCCATAATTCAATAGATAATTAGTTAAGACTTATTTTCTTAAATAAGTATTTTGAGAGCCTTATATTGCTGATAAATTAATTATATGGATATTTAATTAGTTATATAAATTGAA
>NZ_LWMT01000229.1 GCF_001639265.1 Methanobrevibacter filiformis | reverse complement strand
CCTCAATAAAAAAACAAATATGATTATCTGGAATAAAGTCCCTCAAATTCAAAGGAAGTAAAAACACCTGACCAATACTATCTTCATGCAAAACCATAAACACCAACTCAACAAAAACTAAAAAACATTAATACTATATTACACCCCATAATATTTAAAACTAAGCATAACTAAAAAGAATCAAAAAATAATTATTGCACAGCCAAAAGAACATTAAAAAAAGTTTTTAAGTTTAATTTTAATAAATAACAGATTAAAATCATTGAAATAATGATTAGTAATACTTTTTACTAAAATTATATCATGAAAATCTTTTAATTTTATATGAAAAAAAGAATAATTCTATTTAAATTTAATTAAAAATTAGTATATTAAATAATATGAGAATAAAGCATTTGATTAAGAGTATTTAGAATTTAAATAAAAATAAAAAATATTAGAAAATAGTAATACTTATATTAAAAATAATAATCATTTATTTAAGTTAATATTTTAGTAATCTTAAAATTTTTAAATACAAAAATTTTTAAATGCACTAGTATGCTTAAAGAAAAATTAAGATTCTTTAAGTTATTTAAGCCTCTTTCATTAATTTTACTGTTTCATTTGTTTTTTTAATGATTTCCTGTTCATTTAAAGTCTTAACTTCCTTATCTTCCATTAATATCTCACCATTACATATTGTTGTATCAACATTGTAACCATTTCCTGAATAAACAATGTGAGATATAAGTGAATTAACAGTTGGAGTTAAATTAACATTACTCGTGTCAAGCAATATAATATCTGCTTTTTTACCTTCTTCTATAGAACCAATTTCATTCTCCATTCCTAATGCTTTTGCAGCATCAATTGTTGCCATTTCAAGGATTTTTCCTGCTGGAAGTACCTCAGGATTAAATGTATTTACTTTTTGAAGAAGTGATGCAAACTTCATTTCTTCAAACAAGTCTAAATTATTGTTTGATGATGCACCATCAGTTCCAAGTGAAACACAAATATTATTTTCTGTTAATTTATCAATTGGAGCTATTCCAGAAGCTAATTTCATATTACTACATGGATTATGTGAAATTTTAACATTATTCTCTTTTATAATAGCTATTTCTTTATTATTCAACCATACACAATGAGCAGCTAATACATCCTCACCTAAAAATCCAATTTCTTCTAAATATTCAAAAGGATGTTTTCCTTGAGCCTCATAGACATCATCTATTTCTTTTTTAGTTTCACTCATGTGAATATGAATTCCAGTGTTGTATTTATTTGCTAAAGCTCTTGTTTCGATGAGTAACTCTTTAGAACATGTATAAATAGAATGTGGACCATAATTAATCTTAATTCTATCATATTTACCATTGAACTCCTTAACTGTCTTTGTACTTTCTTTAAGTTCGGTTTTTCTTTTTTCATCGTCAAAAAAATCAATCATTCCATAGGATAGAACTCCTCTAACCCCTGATTCTTCTACAGCTTTTGCAATATCATTAAGATAGAAGTACATATCATTAAAGGTTGTAGTTCCTGTTTTAATCATTTCTAAAATTCCATGAAGTGCACCAATATATGTAAACTCTCCATTTAAATTTGCTTCCATTGGCCATATATGGTCGTTTAACCAAGAATCTAATTCTAAATCATCAGCTAAGCCCCTAAATAAATTCATAGGAACATGAGTATGAGTATTTATAAGTCCAGGAATAGCTATTTTACCATTACCGTTAATTACTTTGTCAATTGCATTTTCTGATATATTAGAAGATATTTCAGCTATTCTATCATTTTCAATTAGTATTGAAGTTCCTTTTTTAATTTGAACATTATTAGTGATATTATTATTTACTGGACTTATTACAGTTATATTTTTAATTAAGGTGTTTTTAGTTTCCATAATCTCACAAGTAATTGTTATTTGATTAGTTATTAATTAATTAGTTATTAATTTAGTAATTATTATTAATGTTAATTAATTAGTTAACAATTACTATTAATAATAATTAATTAGTTATTATTTAGTAATAATAATTATTAAGAATAAATAAACATGCAAACATGTTTAAAAGAAATTTGAAGAATTAGTAAAATTTAAAAGAATATTGGATATATTATTTAAAAGAATATTAAATATACAAGAACAAATGCACCTACTATCCAACAGTAATATGCAAACCCATCTAAACTTTTCTCTTTAATTAATCTTATAAGTAAGCTAATAGCTAAATATCCTGATATTGCTGCTGCTATAAATCCTGCAACATAGGGGAGCATGTTTGAGCCGAAACCTGATTCTATTCCTGTTAATTGAACTACTGTTGCTCCTAAAATAGCTGGAATTGAAAGTAAAAAACTGAATTTTGCTGCAAATTCTTTATCTAATCCTGCTAAAAGTCCTGTTGAAATTGTAGTTCCAGATCTTGAAAGTCCAGGGAAAATAGCTAATGCTTGACCAATTCCAATGTAAATTGTTTGTTTAATACCCATATTTTCTACTGTAATATCACCATTGTTCATTCTTTGTGAAGCATACAGTAAAATACCAGTTATAAGTAAAAAAAATCCTGGAATCATTAAGCTTTGAAATGTTGCTTCTACAAAATCATTAAATACTACACCAATACATCCCACAGGTATCGTTCCAATTAAAACCATCCATACAAGCTTTTTATAGCTATCTTCTTTAATGCCTTTTTTAAATTCTCCTTTAAATAAATCTTTAAGGCTTAAAAAGAATGCTTTTATCATGGCTATTATATCTTTTATATAGTACCCAAATACTGCAGCTAATGTTCCTAAGTGAAGTAATACATCAAATGATATTGAGTGATCTACATTTAAAAGGTGTTGAACAAAAACTAAGTGTGCTGAACTACTTATTGGTAAAAATTCAGTTAATCCTTGTACAATACCTACAATTATTGCTTGAATTACATCCATTCTATTGTACTCCATTTATTATATTTATAATAGCTATTAAAAAGTTATTAAGCAATGTTATTAAAAAATTATCAAGAATTATGTTTATTCAATGTATGTTAACCAGTTAAATTCATCTTCAAGTTTTCCTGTGGCTATATTAAAGAAATTACTTTGTATCTCTTCTGTAATTGGTCCTCTTTTTCCTGTACCAATGGTTATTCCATCAACAGTTCTTATTGGTGTGACTTCAGCTGCAGTTCCTGTAAAAAATATCTCATCGCAAAGATAAATAAATTCTCTTGGTATTTTTCTCTCTTGAACTTCATATCCAAGTTTTTTAGCTAATTTTTTAACAGAATCACTTGTAATTCCACTTAATATTGATGAATCAAATGAAGGAGTGTATATAATTTCGTCTTTAATTAGGAATATGTTCTCTCCACTTCCTTCACCAACATATCCTGCGTAATCTAACATGATACATTCATCATAATTGTTTTCAATAGCTTCAAGTTTTGCAAGTTGTGCATTCATATAATTCGCACCTGCCTTAGACATACTTGGTAATGTATTAGGAGCCATTCTTCTCCATGATGAAACACCTATGTCTGCACCATTTTCGATGGCGTCATCCCCTAAATATTTCCCCCATTTCCAAACTGCAATAGATGTGTTAATTGGAGAGTTTAAAGGATTAACACCAAGTGATCCATAACCTCTGTAAGATATTGGACGAATATAACAGTCTTTTAAATTGTTAATAGCTATTGTTTCTTTAATAGCATTAGCTATTTCCTCTTCACTGTAAGGAATCTCCATCTTATAGATTTTAGCAGAATCAAACAATCGAGAAACATGTTCCTCCAATCTAAAGATAGCAGCCTTACCATTACTTTTATAAGCACGTATTCCTTCAAAAACACTTGATCCATAATGTATTACATGAGATAAAACATGTATATTAGCCTGTTTCCAATCAACGAATTCACCATCCATCCAAATCTTACCATTTTCATCCCATGACATACTTTATCATCTCTGTAGTATTTTTATAAGTTTAATTAATTATCATTTATATTTTATTATTATTTTATCTTAATAATAGAATGTTAATAAAGCCTGATTATTACCTTTTTATTTTATTAATAATTAATAATAACATGATATTGATAATTTTCAATTAATTAAAATAATAAGCGATAATTTAAAATAAGTGATTTAAATTTATATTACTCCATATAATTTTATATTATCCCATATACTATTTATTATTTTATTTATATATAATATTCTATTTTTAATGATAGTAATACTTATAATATAGTAAATAATAGTAATTATTAATTAATTATAGAATTATTTATTAAAAAATCTAAAATAAAAATTAAATAAAAATTAAATTAAAAAAAGAAAAATAGAGAACTAATTATACTCCATTACATTAAATATAACTTTATTGAATTAAACTAACTATATTCTAAATATATATTCTAATTAAGTTTTATACTATTTTTCACCCCATTATAAATATTAGTAGCCTTATCTTGAGATGTACCAACAAATATAAAAGCATATATTTTATCTTTATGTTCAAATATCAATAATTTCCCAGAACCACCAGCAAAAATAGAAGTTTTAACACCAATTACATATGCATTAGTACCATTAACAGTTGTAGCATTCTTAGAAAGAATCTCCTCTGGTTCAGCTCCTAAACTTTCAGCCGTAGCAACTTCATCAAGTGAATAACCTAGACTATCTCTAACCATAAGACCAAAAACAGTGTCAGAACTATTGAATACAGCATCAAAACCTGTATAGTGAGATTCAACTAAAGATGAAGGATAGTTAAAAGATATATTGTAATTACTGTAACTTGTTAAATCATTAGAATCAGTGTCATCAATTGGTATTGCCAGTATAATAGCCCCTAAAATAATAGCTATTACAATAAGTATTATAAAGCTTAAACCAATTATTTTAGCAAGAGATTTTTTAGGCTTTCTTCTTGTAGGTACATCTCCACCATTATATGAATTTGAATCTGGATAATCAATATTTCCTAAATTATTGTTAAAAGTTCCATTATCCTCATTATTATAATTTTTTCTTACAGTATGCTCTGAATCACTTCTAAAATTATTTAAAGAATTATCTTCTTTATCAAAGCTATCTTTATCATAATCATCCATGATAAATCATCCCTCAATTAATATATTAACTAAAAACCAACCACCATGTTAATAACTATCATGCAGATTATAATAATGTATAAAATAGTTATTAATAATTATAAATTACAAAATATCTTATTTAAAAGTTAGTACTTAATTAATCATTAATTTATAAAGCTAATAAAATATAATAATGTTGCAAAATTAAAAGATTAAAAATTAGATAATGATTATATCAATTATACGATAATGATTATATCAATTATATAATCAGTAATTAGATATTAATTATATAAACTAAAAAACATAGAAATGAAAAAGTATTAAAAAATAAAATATCAATTTAAATAAATACTAAATAATCTAATTATATATTAAGTTAAAGGTGAGAATATGAAGAAAGCAATAATTGAAACTGAAAAAGGAAACATAGAACTTGAATTATTTGAAAAAGACGCTCCAAATACCGTGGCTAACTTTGAAAAGTTAATTAAAAAAGGATTTTATGATGGGTTAACTTTCCACAGAGTATTAAATGATTTCGTTATTCAAGGAGGATGTCCAGTTGGAAATGGAACAGGTGGTCCAGGATACACAATCAAATGTGAAATAAACGACAATAAACACGGTACAGGTGCATTGTCAATGGCTCACGCAGGAAAGGACACTGGAGGAAGCCAATTCTTTATAACTCACTCTCCACAACCACACTTAGACGGTGTACACACAGTCTTTGGAAAAGTTATCAAAGGAATGGATGTTGTAAACTCCATTACACAAGGAGACAAGATGATTAAGGTTACTGTAACTGGTTAATTGATTAACACTGATTTCGTGAAATCAAAGATTTCACAAAATCCATATGATTATTAATTTTTTATATATATTTGGAATACCTTGAATAAAAGAAATACTATTTTTTCTACAATATTTATTTAAATTACTTAATTTTCAATTTTAAGATTATTTTTAAAGCTAAAGTATCAACAAAGATATTATATTGGAATAGCTATTATATTACAAATTAAAAGGGAAAACTATGACTAACATTGTGTTTTATTTTTCAGGAACTGGAAATTCATTAAAAGTTGCAAAAAGTATTGCAGAAGAATTAAAGAATGTTGAGATTGTTTCAATGAATCAAATAGCTGAAGTAAATTTAGAGAAAGAATATGAAACGATTGGATTTGTTTATCCAGTGTATTTTGGAGGGTTGCCAAATAAAGTATATGACTTTGTAAGTAATTTAGACTTAAAAAACAATAAAAATAGCTATTATTATGGAATAGCTACATATGGAGGATTTGTAGGTAATGGAATATCTCAATTAAATGAATTATTACAATATAAACATGATTTAAGCTTAGATTTTGGAGAAAAACTTAAAATGTTTGCAAATTACATTGTTAAATATAAAATGCGAGATAATGTCATTGAAACAACGGAAAAATCTAATAAAGACCTCATACCAATCTTAGATAAAATTAAAAGAAAAGAAGAAAAAAAGTCTAAAAAATCAGGAATATTATTTAAATTCTTTTATAATAAAGGGATTAAAAATATAAAAAGAATAGATAAGAATTACAATGTAAATATTAACTGTACCTATTGTGGAATTTGTGTAAATCTTTGTCCAGTTCAAAATATTAAAATTAATAGCAATAAACATGAATTTAACCATGAATGTGAGCAATGTATGGCATGTATTCAATATTGTCCTGAACAAGCACTTAATTATAAAAATAAAACACAAAATAGAGGAAGATATAATCATCCAGACATAAATTATGAAGAATTAGTTAAAATGAACAATATAATAGATAAATAGCTACTTACTAATGATTTCAAAAAATTAGATTTTGAAAAAATTTTCTACTTTTTCGAAATCAATGTTTAATAGCTATTTTCTTAATTTATCCATTAGTCCTGACTTTCTAGCATAATGAAACAAGTACAATTGTACGTAACCTGCATATTCACCGAAAGTTTCCATTCCAAAGCTTCGAACTTTATTGGCAGTGATATCTTTTCCATCAAAATAAAGATAAGAAATAATTCGTTTTATCCAAACGTCTGATGGAAAAGCTTCTCCCATATTAAATCCATAAAGTAAAATACAGTCAGCTACTTTTGGTCCCACTCCAGGAAGAGATATTATTGTGTCAAATGCTTCATTATAGGTCATTTTAGAGATTTCAGAGAGGTCCATTTCAAGTGTAAGTACTTCACTTGTTTTTTTAATATAAGATGACCTATAGCCTAAACCACAATATTTAAGATTAGAAATACACCCTTCAATGTTTTCATTAGATGTAGCAGCAGATTCGATTAAATTATCCTCGTAAACATCTTTCAAAGCAGCAGGAGATGGGAAATCATTAAAATTACCAGAAGAAAACTTGTAAGTTTTTCCCCAAATATTAGATATTTTATTAACTGATTTAGTCCATCTAGCTATTGAATTATTAGCAGAAGAAATAGAAGAGATTATACATTCAAAAGGATCTCGAGCAATAAATAACCTAAGTCCTTTACAGAAATCTAGGGATGGAGCAAGTTCGCAATTGTTGTGAAGATATTTATAAAACTTATCTAAATCAAAATCTAAATCAAATATTCTATTTACTTCTTTTTTAATAGCTATTTCATTAATATTTCCATCATAATTAATTGGTAATTCCCAGTCAACATCTAAGCTATTAATATCCTGTTGAGAAATTTTTAATAATATTGGTGTTTTATCCGTTTTAATTAAAGAATAATAGCTATTATCAACTAATTTCCAAGGAGGTTGTGAAGTCTGACCTGATTCTTCAGTTAATTTTAGATTTATTTTAGAATTTAATTTAAAGTTATGTTTAGAGTTATGGTTAGAGTTATGGTTAGAGTTTAATTTCATTTTATCTTTTTAAATGATTAATTATTTATTATTGTTAATTAATTATTACTTTTAGCTTAAAAATAAAAAATAAAAAATAAAAATTAAAAACTAAAAACTAAAAACTAAAATAATTAAGCTTTAATAATCAAAATTTCTAGTTCATTACCTTCAATTTTCCATTCTTTCCTATAACTATTTTCCTCATCAATATTTTCTATTGATTTAAATAATAAATTACTTGCTCTTACTTCAGTTGAGATAAATGGGATTTGGTTGGCTAATAATTCTTTAAAGTAGGTTGAATCAACTTGAACTTCTATATTTGCTTCTACATCTAAATCCATGTCTTTTCTCATGTCTTGAACTCTTCTTATAAGTTCTCTTGCCATTGCTTCTTCTAATATTTCTGGAGTTATTTTTGTATTTATGAAAACTGTTCCTTCAGCAAAATCAGACCCTACAATATCCTCTGGAACTTCATTTTCAAATAAAACTTCTTCTGGTAAAAGTTCAATTGTTTTATTTTCATTTATTGTTATATTATCGTTTTTAATAGCTATTTTACCATTTTTTTCAAGTTCTTCTTTGATTTTATTACCATCTGCTTCTTCTAAGAATTGTTTAACAAATCGAACATCAGCTTTTAATTTTGAACCTAATAGCTTTAAGTTTGCTTTAGCTATAAAACTCATGTTTTCAAGTTCTTGAGAAGTTATTACTTTTTTTGTGTTAGATTGATCTTTAATAATATCAACTAAGTCATTTACTGCATCAAGGACTTTGGTATTAGTTGATGTTACTGTTATATCGATTACAGGCCACCTTAGTTTATATCTAGCTATATCTCTTCCACGAGAGCTTGCCTCAATAATATCCCTTACAATATCCATATTAGATTCTAATTCATCGTCTATACTGTTTTCGTCGTATTTCCAATCTTCCATATGAATACTTTCATGTGTGTTAGACTTTACATCTACTATGAGGTTTTGATACATTTCCTCAGCTATGTGTGGTGATATTGGAGATAAAGTTTTTATAAGTAGCTCAAATGCTGTGTATAAAGCGTGATATGCTCCTAACTTATCAGGATCATCTTTTTCAACCCATGTTCTTCCTCTAATTAATCTGACATACCAACGACTTAAATCCTCTAAAATAAAGTGGTTGATTCTTCTTGTAGCTTGATGGAAGAATAAGTTTTCTAAATCATCTTGAACGTTTTTAACTAAGGAATTTGCTTTTGAAATAATCCATTTATCCTCATTTCTAAGATTTATACTATTATCTTGACATTTATCTGGGTTGAAATCATCTAAGGACATGTATGTAGTTGAAAATACATAAACATTCCAAAGAATTGTGAACATCTTCTTAACATTCTTTAATTCATCCCATACAAATTTTAAATCATCCCATGGTTTGCTTGCCCATAAAAGATAGAATCTCAGTACATCTGCACCATAATCCCCAATTACTTCTTCTGGTTGGACAACATTACCTAATGATTTACTCATTTTTCTTCCATCTTCGTCTAAAACAAAACCATGCATTAAAACTTTATTATATGGAACTCTGTTGTTTGATATTACACCTGCTCCAAGTTGAGAATAGAACCATCCTCTTGTTTGATCATGACCCTCTGTAATAAAGTCGTAGGGATACCAGTCTTCAAATTTATCCTTTCCATTGCCTTCTTCTTGAGGATAGTAAAGCGAAGCCCATCCTGCAACTCCAGAGTCAATCCAAACATCTAAAACATCTGGAACTCTTTTCATTATGGCATTACAACCTTCTTTACCACATTTCATTAGTATTTCATCTACATATGGTCTGTGAACAAGATCTTCATCATTTGCTTCTATTTTATTTAATGAATTATTTTTTAAGTCAATAACTGACCCTATTACTTTCATTTCTCCACAATCTGGACATACCCATATTGGAATTGGTATTCCCCAGTATCTTTGTCTTGAAATTGTCCAGTCACGTGCATTATCAACCCAATCCCTAAATCTACTTTCTCCAGCCCAAGAAGGAACCCATTCAACATTATCTATCTGAGATAACATTTTATCCTTAATTTCTGTGACTTTTAAGAACCATTGTTCAGTTGCAAGGTAGAAAATAGGAGTTTTACACCTCCAACATTGGCCATATCTGTGATTTATAACATCTTCTTTAAACAAAATCTTTTTAGCTCTTAAATCATTGATTATTTCACTGTCAGCACCTTTAATAAATTGACCTTTATATTTACCTGCTTCATTTGTAAATGTTCCATTTTCATTTACTGGTGAGAATATTGGTAAATTATATTTTTGACCGATTTCATAATCCTCTGGACCATGTCCTGGTGCAGTATGAACAAATCCTGTTCCTTCCCCAATTTCAACATGATCCCCCATAAGTACAGTGTAGGTTGGAATATCTTCTTCCTTAAACTCCTTTTGTTTTGGAACTTCTTCAAGAAGAGGTGGTTTATAACCCATTCCTTCAAGTTCTTCTCCACTAATAATTTTTACAGTGAGATATTCATTTCCTTTAAGTACCTCCTGAACTAATGACTCTGCAATTATTAAAATTTCATTATTTACCTTAACAAATGCATAATTAAATTTAGGATTTGCTGAAACAGCTAAATTGGATGGTAGTGTCCATGGAGTAGTTGTCCAAACAAGTAAATATTCTGGAAGTTTGTCAAATGGTCTTTTTAATAATTTTTTATCCAATGGAAACTTAACAAATATTGAAGGATCCTCTTTATCATCATAATCAATTTCCGCAGCAGCAAGAGCAGTTTCACATCTTGGACATGCACTAATTACTCTTAAATCTTTAATAAGTAAATTTTTCTTGTGTGCTTGTTCAAGTGTCCACCAACAAGACTCAATATATTTTGGATCAATTGTAATGTAAGATTTATCCCAATCCATCCATACTCCAATGTCTTTAAACTGTTTAGTCATTGCATCTTTATTATTTAATGCAAATTCCTTACATTTCTCTATAAATTTAGCTATTCCATATTCTTCTTCAATTTCTTGTTTATTTTCAATATTTAAAAGTTGTTCAACCTTATGCTCAATTGGAAGACCATGTGCATCCCATCCAGCCTGACGTCTAAGATTAAAACCACTCATACTTTTAAATCTAAGGTAAGTATCTTTAATAGTCTTATTCCAAGCAGTCCCCAGATGTATTTTTCCACTACAATAAGGAGGACCGTCTAAAAATGAATACTTTGGACAATTTTCCCGTAACTTATTAGTTTTGTTATAAATATCATATTTTTCCCAAAATTCTTGAATCCTTTTCTCTATTTCATTGTATTGGTATGATTTATCAGCTTCTTTAATTGGCATGATATTTCCCCTATAGTATTTTTATTAAATTAATTGAAATCAATTTATTGAAATTATTTCTAAAATCAATTAGTTATTAAAATAAGATAATTATTAGAGTTATCAAAATAAATTATTCTAAATTAATTTATATATTTTAAATTAAGATAAATATTTTAAAAAAATATAAAATTTAAGATAATATAATTAATATTAACTTAATTTTAAAGTTTTTATAAAATTTAATAGTGTATTAATATGTAAAGTAATAGGTATAATATTTTTCTTATGTTTAATTATGTTTAATATGTTTTCTATAATTTTAGTAATAATAAAATATATTTTAATATTAACAAAGCATTTTTTTATGTTTAGATATGTTTAGATGCTTAATTTTTAGAATAGCTTTTGATCAACTTTTATTTCAGGATGAAAATTTAGAGAAATCTTTGATTTTTCGTTTTTAAAAGTTTGTTTTGTAATAATCAAATATAGGTTAATAATAACATTTGATAGTTGATATTAATTTAATACTATTTGATATTATCCGATATTATCTGATATTATCCAGTATTATCTGATTATCTGATATTGTCGAGTATTATTTAATGTTTAAAGACCATTTAGCTATTTCTAATGCTTTATTAACGTGAATATTATCAAAATCTTCAAAAGAATCTAAGAATTCAGTAGTTTCATTACTATTAATACCTATTTGACCAATAGAACGAATAGCCTCCCAATAAAAGGGATAAAAATACTCATCATTGTAATCAAAATCACAACTACATAGAATATAAAAAATCAAATCTAATGCAAACTCATTTTTCTTAAATCCACTTAATGACCTTAATATTTTCCAAATTAAAACATGTGTTTCACTATATTTTTTATTAACATCAAATGTATTATTTTCCAAAATATCATCAAATAAATCTAGTATATTTTCTAAAAGGCTATGAACACCTTTTAAATAAATAAAATTATTAGAATTATTAGATTTATAAACTATTGCTCCAATAGCATCAATTGTTTGCTGTTTAATAAATAAATCGTTTTTATCATCAACGTTTTTGTTTAAAATTTCAATTAAATAAGGAATAGCTATTTCCCCATAATTAGCGATAGTTCTAGCAGCTAAATCACGAGGAAGTGGAAAACTTTTTTTATTAAAATATTTTGAAGGTAATGTTTTTTCATGATTATTACCAATTCTACCAAGTAATTCAATTAAATAAGGAATAGCTATTTCTCCAAAGCCAACTAAAGTTTGTGAAATAGCTAATCTTGTATAAAGAGCTTTTTCAGTCTTGAATTTATCAACTAAAATATATATGGTAGTTTCATCTTTATATTTAGCTAAAGAATACACAGCTATTGTTCTCATTTGAGGATTTTTACTATTGAGAATAGCTAAAAGGTCATCACGACTATAATTTTTAAAAGGAAAAAGATCTTCATTTTCTATTTGTCCTCTTTTTTGTCTATTTAGCATTTTTTATCACTATCTTTTATAGCCATGATATCAACTAATTAAATATAATCTAAACAATTTTATATTTATAATAACTATTTTACAATGAAATATGAAATTTATTTTAAAAATCAATATCTAAAATATCGATAATATGATCTACAACAACATCTACTTCATTAAAAAGATCTTTACGGATAAATTCACCTTGTTCTGTTGTGAGTACACTTAAATCCGATTTTTTAAAAGCTAAAACATCATTTGAACCATTACCTACCATCATGACCTTAAATCCTTTAAGTTGAAAATCTTCTACAATCTTTTCTTTCCCATATTCATTAACTGTATCAAATATATTTGCCTTAGGTATATTAATTTTTTGACCTAAATCATATAATGAATTAATCCTATCTCCAGATGCAATAAATGAATTTATTCCCCTTTTATTTAGTGTATCTATTACTTTAGAAGTATTTTGAAATATTTTACCTCCTGCAGTTATGGTATATTGAATCCTATTTTCCTTTGTATTATATATAAACGCAGAGCCACTACATATTTCAAGAGACCCATATTCTTTTGTTAAATATTTCGCAGATTCTTGAAAATAGCTAAGAGTAACTTTATCACATTTAAGTTTAGCTATTAAATCATCAAGACCTATATTAGAAGAAGAATAGCTAATATTAATAGCTATATCCTTATTATTTAAAAAATCATATAATGTTTCATTGGGATTTGCTTCCATCACTGTTTTTTTAGTGTTTGTTTGAAGAACTACAAGTACAACATGGCCCAGTTCATCTATTACATCTAAAGTACTTTTTTTAAGATTTTCACCAGTATCAACAGAGAGTATATTCCCATATCGCTTAATTAATGTCCCTGAAACATCAAAAACAATAGCTTTTTTAGTCATTTTTTACACCATAAATAATCATTACAAGTATATAATGATTTTTTACTTAATATGTTTTGATATATTACATCACTTTAAAAATAGTAATAAAAATAGATACAACAATGCAATATACAATGGTTAATCAGAACAATGTGAAAATAACTCATAGAAAGTTTATTGGAATGAATATAGATTATCTAATTATAAATGTTCAATAAAGAGGATTATAATATCAATATCCACATTCAAACAAGCATTTGTTGCAGTAATTTTTTTTAAACTCTTGATTCTTTTCTAATTCAATAGCTATTATTTCTATATTAATTTATATATTAATTATCATTTTTGCTAGAAAAATAGCTATTTTGTCCTGTTCTTTTAAATATTAAAACAAAATATGAAAGAAAAAATAGTAATAATAAAAGTGGAGAATAGTAATAATAAAAAGGATATAGTAATAATAAAATAGAAAATAGTAATAATAATTGGTTAATATATAATTAATTCTTATTATTCCTTATTTTTTAAATAAGAAATTAATCCACCATTTTCAAGAATTTCTAACATAAATGGAGGTAATTTCTTAAATTCATACTTATCACCAGATTCTGAAATAATTACCCCATTATCCATTTGTAATTCTATTTCTTCACCTTGCCTTAAAGCTTTGGATATTCCTGGAGCTTCAAGTAAAGGGATTCCAACATTAGTTGCATTACGATAGAAGATTCTTGCAAAGGATTCAGCTATTACCGCTCCGACTCCTGCTCCTTTTAGGGCTATTGGCGCATGTTCTCTTGATGAACCACAACCAAAGTTTTTTCCTGCTACTATGAAATCTCCTTTATTTATTTTATTGTAAAATTCTGAATCTACACCTTCCATACAATGTTTAGCTAATTTATCTGGATCTGTGTATATTAAATACCTTCCAGGTACAATAATATCTGTATCAATATCATCTTCAAATTTCCATACTTTTCCTTTCATATTAACACCTTTTAAGCTATTGTTTAAGCTATTAGTTTAAATTGTTACTTTAAGCTATTATTTTAAGTTATTAACCTGTTCATTGTTATTATGGACTTGTTATCTTTCCTGTGATTGCAGATGTAGCTGCTGTTGCTGCTGATGAAAGATAGACTTCTGCCTCAGGACTACCTTGTCTTCCTTTGAAATTTCGGTTAGAAGTTGATAAACTTACTTCTCCAGGTCCAATAAGTCCTATATGGCCACCTAAACAAGGACCACAACATGGATTACAAACTATTGCTCCTGAATCAACGAAAATATTCATTAATCCTTCATTTAGTGCTTTAGTGTAAATCTCTTTTGAAGCTGGAATAACAAGCATTCTAACTCCTTTTGCTACTTTATTTCCTTTAAGTATTTTAGCTGCATCTCTTAAGTCACTAATTCTACCATTTGTACATGAACCTAAAAATACTTGGTCTATTTCAATATCTCCTATTTCAGATACTGGTTTTACATTATCTACATTATGTGGACATGCTACTTGTGGTTCAAGATCATCTACATCAATAGCTATTTGGGTAAGTGATGGAGAATCTAAATCTGTTTTGAAAACCTCGAATTGTTTATTTGATCTTGTATTAACATATTTTAAAGTTTTTGAATCTGGTTCTACAAGTCCAGTTTTTCCTCCCATTTCAATAGCCATATTACAAAGTACCATTCTGTCTGAAATAGTCATATCACTTATAGTTGAACCTGCAAATTCACATGCTTTGTATGTTGATCCATCTACTCCAACTTCTCCAATGATATGTAAAATAACATCTTTTGCGTAAACATTCTCTTTCAATTTCCCTTCCACATTGAATCTGTTGGTTTCTGGTACTTTAAGCCATAATTGTCCTGTTGAAAATACCATTGCCATGTCAGTTGAGCCTATTCCTGTTGAAAATGCTCCTAAAGCTCCATGAGTACATGTATGTGAATCTGCACCTACAACTACTTCTCCTGGAACGATGTGTCCAAGTTCTGGAAGTATTTGGTGACAAACACCTTGATTAAGATCATAAAAATTAGTTATTTCCTGTTCTTTCACGAATTTACGCATCATAATATGATTATTTGCAGAATCAAGAGAATCCGCAGGTATTTGATGATCAAACGGAATTACAATTTTATCCTTATCCCATACCTTTTTAGTTCCTATTTTCTTAAATGACTCAACAGCAAGTGGCCCTGTTAAATCATGAACCATTGCAACATCAATATTGGCCATTACAATTTCGCCAGCATTAGTCTTATCCACATTAGAAGCTTTAGCTAAAATTTTTTCAGACATAGTCATAGACATTCTAATTTCACCTATTATACAATATATAATTCTTATTTAATTAACATATGATTATAATGTTGATAATATTCTATTAAAAACTAGTATATTAATTAAAAACATTATAACAATATAATATTTTATAATATAATACAATTTCATGATTTAATGCAATAATAAAATAAATTAAAAAATTTATAATTAGTATTAATAATATTAATTTTAATATTTATAAATCATATTATAAAAATTATAAAAATATTAATTAATGATGAAAAAGATATATAAAAGAGATAAATTATTTCTCACTAAACTTTTTACAAATATGTACAAGCTTTTAAAAACGAGAAAACAAGATTTTCTCTAAGTTTCATCTAAGCAAAAGTTTGATCAAAACTTATTTTCTTAAGATAAGTATTTTAGTTGTTATAAATGTTTTTTAATATGAAACAAACATTTCAAACTTTTAAAAAAAGTTTGAACAAAAGCTATTTCCATAAATAAAGAATTTTAAGCATTAATTATGCTTTTATTACTATGAAACAAACTTTTAAAAAAAGTTTGAACAAAAGCTATTTCCAAAAAATAAACCAATTTAAGCATAAGAAATGCTTTTATTACTATGAAACAAACTTTTAAAAAAAGTTTGAACAAAAGCTATTTCCAAAAATAAACCAATTTAAGCATAAGAAATGCTTTTATTACTATGAAACAAACTTTTAAAAAAAGTTTGAACAAAAGCTATTTCCAAAAATAAACCATTTTAAGTATAAGAAATGCTTTTATTAATATTAAAAATAGCTTAATTTACATTATATTTAAAATAATACTAAAAATTATAAAAATATTATTATTTATCATATAAAAATCAAAAAAGGTGTTTTAATGAGAGTACTACTTATTCATTCAGATTATTTAAAATATAAAACTAAAAATAAAACCAAAATAGCTGAAGAAATTGATGATAGTAAACAAGAAGGTGCATTTGAAGATTCACTTGTAGTTTTCACTGCTGTTGAAAAAGAAGATGAAAAAAATGAGGAAAAAGTTGTTAAAAACTTTATTGAAGAGGTTAAAAGTGTACACAGTGATATAAAATCTGAAACAATAGTATTATATCCTTATGCTCATCTTTCATCATCTTTAAGCTCTCCACAAATAGCTATTAAAATATTAGTTAATGCAGAAAAAGCTCTTAAAGAAGAAGGATTCAATGTTTACAGAGTACCATTTGGTTGGTATAAGTCATTTGAATTATCCTGTAAAGGTCACCCATTATCTGAGCTTTCAAGAAATATAAGTGGAAATGAATCAGAAAAATCAGAAAATGATGATGAAGATAAACAAGACTTAAAGCATGATCCTAAATTCTTAATATATGATAATGGTAAATTAATAGCTCCTGATGAATATACATATAACAATAAAAATCTTAAACGATTTATAGAATATGAACTTGGTGAATCATCAAAAACAGAAACTACTGATCCTCCTCATGTAAAATTAATGAGAGAAAAAGAGTTATGTGACTATGAAAGTGCATCAGATGTTGGTAATCTCAAATGGTATCCTAAAGGAAGGCTTGTTCGTGATCTTTTAAGTGATTATGTTTATAATTTAGTAGTTGAAAATGGAGCAATGCCTATTGAAACTCCAGTTATGTATGATTTAGAAAATAAGGCCATTTCAGAACATGCAGGTAAGTTTGGAGAAAGACAATACAAAATCCACACTAAAAAAGAATTAATGCTTAGATTTGCATGTTGTTTTGGTGCATTTAGAGTTCTTGGAGAATCATTTTTAACATGGAAGAATTTGCCAGCACGAGTGTATGAACTTTCAACTTACAGTTTTAGATATGAAAAAAGAGGAGAAGTTGTTGGTTTAAAAAGGCTTAGAGCTTTCACAATGCCAGATTGGCATACTGCATGTGTAGACATGAATCAAACTCTTGAAGAATTTGAAAAACAAACTGATGTTTGTATTCAAACTGGAATAGATTTAAATGTAGATTATGAAGTAATTTTAAGAGCAACAGAAGAATTCTACAAAGAAAACAAAGTATGGATGGACAAAATAGCTGAAAAAATAGCTAAACCAGTTATTTTTGAAATAATACCTGAGAGAAAACACTATTGGGTTTGTAAAATAGATTTCGCAGCAATAGACGCTTTAGGAAGACCAATTGAAAATCCAACTGTCCAGATAGATGTTGAAAGTGGAAAAAGATTTGATATAAGCTATCTCGGAGAAGATGAAAAAGAACATCACCCAGTTATAATCCATTGCAGTCCAACAGGAAGTATTGAAAGAGTTATATGCAGTTTACTTGAAAAAACAGCTATTGAACTAAATGAAAAGCCTCCAATGTTACCAGTTTGGCTATCTCCAATCCAACTTAGAATTATTCCAATTAATGACAGCCACTTAGAATACTCAAATAATTTAGCAGAAGAACTTTCACAAAACAATATCAGAGTGGATGTTGATGATAGAGAAGACAGATTAGGTAAAAAAATCAGAAATGCAGCTAAAGAATGGATACCTTACACAGTAGTAATTGGAGATAATGAAATAGAAAATAACATATTCTCAGTCTCTATAAGATCAACCAAACAAAAAGAAGATCTTACAAAAGAGGAATTAGTTGAAAAAATAAATGCTAAATGTAAAAATCTTCCATTTAGAAAATTACCACTTCCTAAGAAACTTTCAACAAGAATTAATTTTAAATAATAATGTAGTGATATTTAATACTTTTTTAAAAAGTATTATAACTCATTTTATAATATTTTATCATGAGTGTTATCGATCTGAACATATAACACTTAATAAATGCAAATATAAGCTTTTAAAAGAAATTTTTGATAAAAATGAGAAATAAATAGAAGAACTAATTAAATTAAATTCTAACATTCAGTTTTTTTCCCTTTAAATAATCCTTAACAACATGGACTGGATATTCATTAAAATGGAATATACTTGCAGCCAATGCTGCATTAACATCGGTTTGTTTAAATACTTGATAAATATCTTCAGGATTTCCTCCACCACCAGAAGCTATTACTGGAATATCTACTGCATCATTAATAGCTTTTGTAAGTGCTATATCATAGCCATCTTTTGTTCCGTCTCTATCCATAGAAGTTAAGAGAATTTCACCTGCTCCTCGTTCTTGACATTCTATTGCCCAAGAAATTGCATCTATTCCTGTAAATTCTCTTCCACCATATATACTACAGTCAAACCAACAGTACCCATCTTTTGTTTCAACTATGTTCTTATCAGTATGTTCTTTTGGATTTTCAACAAATCTTGCTTTTGCATCAATACCTATGACACAGGCCTGTGAACCAACTACCTCAGATGCTTCATTTATAAGGTCAGGATTATGAATAGCTGCTGTGTTAGTAGAACATTTATCAGCCCCACTGTTAAGCATATTAACATAGTCTTCAACTTTACGAATTCCTCCACCTACACATATAGGGACAAAGACTTCTTCTGTAACTTTTTCAATAACATGTTTCATAGTACCTCTTCGCTCATGAGATGCTGTAATATCTAAAAAAACAATCTCATCAGCACCATCGATATAATACTTCTTTGCAAGTTCTGCAGGCTCACCAGCATATTTAATCTGTTTAAATTCAATTCCTTTAACAACTCGCCCTTCAGGCACATTTAAATCACAATCTAAACACGGTACTATTCTTTTAGTTAACATTGTTACTCCTATTTTGATAATTGATTACTAGATATAGTAAATTTAATTATAATAATGAACTTAATAAATAATATTATGTAATAATAAAAATAGCTATTTTAACTATTTTAATAATATTTTAGCTATTGCTTGTTATAGTTTACATTTAAAGAAATATCTTTTATTAACTTTTATAATTTTATATATAATCTTAAATCTTAATCTATCCACATTTAACGCGTATTACTAATCACGTGAAAAAGTTAGCTATTACTTTCAAATACATCACTAAAGAGTAAAAATATATGTATTACACATAAACTTATGAAACATTACTAATGTCTCGACAATTTAATTTTTATGATATTCATATGTTAATATAATATTTGGATAATTTTTTATCAGCATCGTTTTTAGTGAAATTCCATTTTATTTTGCATTTATTTTTATTTCTATTATTCTTATA